>NZ_JBQDYF010000003.1:0-270302 GCF_052044135.1 Salinisphaera sp. RV14 | reverse complement strand
CGGCAATCCAGCGTTGGTGCTCTCTCACGTAGAACGACTACGCTACGTTCGCTACGCCTCGTCTTGCCGCACAACAGCGCTTGGCGCGGACGCGGACGAAACGGCAACAGGCCCCAGTCCGATGCAGGAATCCTGAAATTGAGCCTCGCCATCAAGCAGTCCACGTTGGGAACGGACACCGGTACGTCCAAGCGTATAGGAGCCCTTGCGCTTACTCTGATGACGACCGCACTCTTCCTCACACTGCGCAATATGCCGATGATGGCGGACACCGGATTGCAGATGGTGTTCTTCAATCTGGTCACGGTATTTGCCTTTCTCGTGCCCATCGCCCTGGTCTCGGCCGAGCTGGCCACTGCGTGGCCCAACAACGGCGTTTTCCACTGGCTGGAGGAGGCATTCGGCACCCGCTGGGGCTTGGTCGCGGTGTGGCTGCAGTGGGTGCAAAGCCTGTTCGGCATCACCTCCATCCTCTCCTATGTCGCTGCCAGTCTGGCCTATGCGTTCGATCCGCGCCTGGCGGGCGACCGCGATTTCGTCGTCGCCATCATACTCGCCGTCTACTGGATCGCCACCTTCGCCAACCTGCGCGGGACCCGGGCCTCCGGGGTGATCTCCAGCCTGTGCCTGGGCGCCGGCGTACTCCTACCCAGCGTCATACTTATATCAATGACCATCGTCTATGTGGCGCAAGGCAAGCCCGTTCACCTGTCCTTCTCGACCGCGCCCTCCAGCTGGCTACCCCTGTCCCACCCGCGGGAGAGCCTGGTGCTGTTTTTGAGCTTCATATTCGGCGTGGTCGGCATCGAGGTATCGGCCAGCCATGCGCGCGAGATCCGCAACGTGCGCCGGAATTATCCGATCGCCGTCTTCGCCGCCGCCGTGATCGGCTTTGTGTTGACGTTGCTGGGCGGACTCGCCGTGGCCGTGGTGGTGCCCGCGAGCCGCCTGGACATGGTCTCGGGCAGCGTGCAGGCATTGCAGGCACTGTTTGCCACTTGGCACCTGGCAGTGCTTGTTCCGGCAGCCGCTGTACTGGTGGCGCTGGGCGCCGCCGGGCAGGTCAGTACCTGGGTGGTCGGCCCCGTCAAGGGGCTGTGGGCGGCCGGCTGCGACGGCAACCTGCCCCCTTGTCTGCAGTCAGTAAACCGTCACGGCGTACCGAGCAATCTGCTGATGCTGCAGGCGCTGGCCATGAGCGCGGTAGCCCTCGTGTTTCTCGTCGTACCGTCCGTGGATACCGCTTTTCTGATACTCACCTCCATGGCCGTGGTGCTCTACTGCGGAATGTATCTACTGCTGTTCGCCGCCGCGATCCGGCTGCGCTACAGTGAGCCGGACACGCCACGACCGTATCGCGTACCCGGGGGACGGACCTGGGGCCTGTGGTGCGTTGCGGGCACGGGTTTTGCCACCACGACAGTCTGCCTTGTCATCGGCCTCCTGCCGCCGGGCAACGGGTTCGCGACGGCCTTGTATGCCTCGGGCATGCTCGCCGCATTGGCGGTTATGCTGATTCTGCCGCTGCTGCTTTACCGCTGGCGCCGCCCTGCCTGGCGCAGCCATACCGGAACGGAGTGACGGAAAACCATGGTCAAGAAGTTGAAACCCGACGCCGAGCTTGCGCCCACCTACGGCTCGCGAGCCATGTCGCGCCCGGTGCCTAAATACGCCCTCCCCCAGTCCGAGATGCCCCCGCGCACGGCCTACCAGCTCATCCACGATGAGCTCATGCTCGACGGCAACGCCCGGCTGAACCTGGCCTCCTTCGTGACCACTTGGATGGAGCCCGAGGCCGAGCGGCTGATGGCCGAGACCTTCGACAAGAACATGATCGACCGGGACGAGTATCCGCAGACCGCCGAGATCGAGACACGCTGCGTCAACATGATCGCGCGGCTGTTCAATGCGCCCGAGGATGCCGACCCCGTGGGCGTCTCCGCCATCGGATCCAGCGAAGCGGTGATGCTGGCCGGCATGGCGCTGAAGTGGCGCTGGCGGGCCCGGCGGGAGGCCGCGGGCCGGCCAGCCGACCGGCCCAACCTGATTCTGGGCAGCAACGTGCAGGTCGTGTGGGAGAAGTTCTGCCGCTACTGGGAGGTGGAGCCGCGCTATATCCCCATGCGCGAGGGCCGCTACGTCATCACCCCCGAGGAAGTGACCAGCCGCGTCGATGAAAACACCATCGGGGTGGTAGCCATACTGGGTACCACCTTCACCGGCGAGTTCGATCCCATCCAGGCCATCCACGATACCGTCCTGGCCTATAACGCGGCCCACGGCCTGGCCGTGCCGCTGCATATCGACGCGGCCAGCGGCGGCTTCGTCGCCCCGTTCATCCACCCCGAACTGCGCTGGGACTTCCGTCTGCCCAACGTGGTCTCCATCAACGCCTCGGGCCACAAGTACGGGCTGGTCTACCCGGGTGTCGGCTGGGTACTGTGGCGTGACAGGGAGCATCTGCCGGACGACTTGGTCTTCCACGTGAATTACCTGGGCGGGGACATGCCCACCTTCACGCTGAACTTCTCGCGCCCGGGCAATCAGGTCATCGGACAGTATTACAATTTCCTGCGTCTGGGCCACGCGGGCTACACCCGCATCATGCATACGCTGCAGGAAACGGCCACCGGACTGGCCGAACGCATCGAAAAACTCGGTCATTTCGAGCTGCTGAGCCGGGGCGACACCATTCCCGTATTCGCGTTCAGGCTCAAGGATACTTCGAGGTATTCGGTATACGACGTTTCTGAGCGCCTGCGCGTGCGCGGCTGGCAGGTGCCGGCCTACACCATGCCGCCCGAGGCAGAATCCGTCGCTGTACTCCGCATCGTGGTACGCGAGGGATTCTCACGCGACATGGCCGATCTGTTGCTCGACGATCTCCGCAAAGCCGTCCACGAACTCGAGACCTCGCCTCCGGAATCTCCCCGGCGCTCTGGCGGACAATTCCATCACGGCTGATCAGTCCGCGCGTGAATCTTGCAGCTATCGCGGGCTGTCCCGGCCCGATTTTTCTGCCGCAGACTCGGCAGAACAATATTGCCAAGTTGAATACCCGAACCAGCAGTCTAAAACTTGTCATCTCATCAGTCAGCCCTGATGGATTCAGCGCTCGACGCTCTGCGGGCGGTCGCGCTTCGGTCATACTCAGTCGGCTCTACGCGGGAAGCGGCCGGTCAACGTTCACAATAAGGCGAGTAACGCCGCTGCGTCTGAGCATGCGTAGTGAGCGACTTGATTGTGTTGTTGAACGAAGCCGCTACGCGGCGAAAAAAGTCGGAACAGGCTCGAATGAATCGCCCGAACCGTGTTTCTCAATCCGGAAAAAGAGGGTGTAGACAAACCCTTATTCCGCCTACCGAATTTAAAAACAATGTCTTGGGTGTAGGTCGGATTAGCGCGCAGCGCGCGATCCGACGCTCAATCGGCGAGTGCCGAGGCTCGGCTGTCGGATTACGGTGCAAGCACCTAATCCGTATATGGATCCGCTCCAGTAAGCAAGCCTCGACAATAAAACAGAGCAGGCAGCGTCCGTATATCCGGCCTCTGGGTGGCACATCGACGGTGCCGGGCCTTGATGAGAGTCCGCACGCCCCAGCGCGCAATCGACCTATCGGCCTCGTGGGCCCGTGGATTAGCCGGCGTATCGGGGGCGTCGGTTTGACCTGTTGTTCATCAGTCGGGGCTGCCGACTCGGGGCGCGGTCAGCGCCATCAGCCTTGACCGCTTGAACTCCTTGAATATCGGTTGTGTTCGGTGATGTGGATGCGCGATGTCGTCATGGGTTCCGATCTCACGCTCAGGCCGGCTGATACGATTCGCCGCTGTGCATCAGCGCCCATAAAATCCGCGTGTTCTTGTTGGCCAGCGCCACCGCCGCCTTGTTGCGGCCATTGCGGGCGATCCGTTGGCGCACCCACGCGCCCCGCTGACCGGGCAGGCGTTCGGCCTGGGTCAATAAGGCCCGGGCGCCGTGAACCAGTAACGTGCGCAGATAGCGACCTACGTAACGATCTGATATTGCGTTTATCACCGGCAGTTAATTTTTCTACACCCTCAAAGCGAACGAAAAAGATAAATCCAAATCCCCTCAGCAGATCAACTCGGACCATCCGCAGAAGCGACAAGTATCTTCACGATTACCGTCAGGCCATCGATGGGTCAAATCGGAGCGGTGAGACGTTGGAATCCGACACAGGCGAACCTCGGATGGCTTTATCCAAAGCCTTATATCAATGGGTTACGCGAGGCTCGCCTCCTTTGCTGCAAAAGCCTGGTTATTGACCCGGCACAAAAATAGATGATTTTTCGGGTTAATAGCGCGCGTATGCGAACGCACGCTCGCCGCGGCCATTGGCCGCGAAGCCTTCAAAAATAAAACACGAACAGGCGCCGGCTTTTGTCTTTGAAGGCGTTGAAAACAGCTGACGAAGTCAGCTGTTTTGATGCCGGATTAATAACTGAACACCGCTAATATCGTGTCACGGCTTCCTTGCGAGTGCGCTGACGACCTGGTCGCTTAACAAAGCCAGGGCGCGACTCATCGCCGCAGCGATGTCACCGCCGCCAGCGGAGGCCGCTTGTACATGGATCGTCGCGCTTTTAGCGATTATCGTGCGATGCGTCTTTCCGTCGACCAGACTCCAGTGGGCAGCCAGTGTCACCCGGTTGTTCGCACCGGCCGAAAACGTCTGGCATGTCACGTCAAGAAAGTGAAAACCCTGCTGCGCACCGGCCGGGATCTGATCGGACGGCGTGTACGCCTGCCGCGGGAGCCGGGCTGCCAGGTCGGAGCCCAGGGTTTGTCGCACCAGACTATCCAGCGGCCCCCCCCATTCCACCGCTTGGCTGATATCGAGTCGATTGGCCCCGGTACGACGCACCAGGGCCAGCCGGTCCAGGCTCGCCGGCAGGGACACCCGCCCCATCGTGATGGGCGCGATGCCGACCGAGTGAACGACATTCGCGGCCTTGGGCGCCTGCGCGTCGAGTTCGATGAATTGCGTCGGTGGACTGCTGGCACAGCCGCTCAATCCCAGCAATAGCCCCAGCGCGACAAGCGCTGTGGTGTAGCCACCCACTCGTGTCCTGTAACGCAAATTCATCGCCCTATTTCGCCACTTCTTCGCGCCATGCGGCGGCACGGCCATTCGCCGCATGGCCTGATACGGCTCGTATCCGCGCCTTGCCCGGCGCGGAAAATCGCTCGAAACCCATGACGTGAATCGATTCTACAGGGCACTAGTGCCTCTTCTTGCCATAAAGCAAAGCTTCCGGATGTTGCTGGAGATAATTCGCCAGGCCACGCACCGAGCGGGCGGTCTGCGTCAACTCCGATACCAATTGTTGCATGTTTTGCTGATCCCCCAGGGAGCCGCCCGCCAGCCGATTGATGGTATTCGCGGTCTGCCTCGCCGACTCGGAAACCTGCCGCAAGCTTTTCAGTGTCGGCCCGACCTGGCCGTTGGCCGCGGCCGTAATGGCCTGCGCGTTGGCAAGCGTCCGGTCCAGATGACGGATGCTCGCAGCAACCTGCGGGGAATCCAGCAATGCCTGAGCGCGCGCGCTCGATTTCAGCACATGCCTGCCGATCGCCTTGAGCGGCACTCCCTTAACCTTGGCGTTCAAGGTCTGCGTCAGCTGGCTTACCGAGGCGAGGACCGAATTGATACCGGCCGTTTCGACGGCCGGAATACGCGGCGGGTTGGCCGACGTATCCAGTGTGGCCTGCCCGGCGCTGCCGGCCATCACCAGGGACAGTTGCCGGCTGCCAAGGACAAGATTGGCCGTGGTCAACTGCACCCGTAATCCCTTCTTGACCAGCGTCGCCAGGACCTGATCGAAACCGGCCGGCTTGTTTGTCGCGGATTTCTTGAAACCAAAACGATCCGGATAGAGATCGAATGTCACCGGCACCTGCATGGCCTGCTGCCTGGGATCGTAAGTCAGCGAAACATGGCGCACGGTACCGACCCGAATGCCGTCCAGTTTCACCGGCGTACCCGGCCCGATGTCACCGGCCGCCGTCGACGCCAGCCGCGTGGAAAACAATAGATGGCGGCCGGTCATCACCGTGCTGGCCGCGTCGGCGCTGGCGTAGAGATGCGGATCGATCGTGGGGGCGCCTGCCGCCTGCTTGCTCGACCCCATCACGTCGAAAGCGATGCCGCCATGGAGTATTTCGTCGAGCGGCGGGATGTCCACATGAACGCCGGCGTTATCCGTTGCGACGCCGAAACTGGATGCCCGCCAGAATCGAACCGTACCGGCGTCGTGCAAATGACCTGCAAATGGCTTTTTGATGAACAGTTTTATACGTATGGCATTGCGCTTGCTGTCGTAGCCGGTCGCCAGTACCTTTCCCGCCTTGAGGCCGTGGTAGACAACCGGCGTGCCATACTGCAAGCCATTCGCCGACGACGCGTACAGCGTGACCGATCGTCCTGCCTGGTTCGGCGCCGTCGCCGGCGGATGCAAGAGCCCGGTGAAGCGGTGGCTTTTATGGCCCGGCCCGGGTTGCATGATGATATTCGGGCCGGACAGCAGCGCGCCCAGCTGTCCGGACAGAATGCTGGGCTGGGTGACCCAGAACTGGGTACCGCTACGCAGGAAGTCGGATACGCCGTCCTGCACCCCCACGGTCACCTTCACCGCATGCCGGTCCGGCGTCAGTTCGACGTTTTCGACCTGGCCGACCTGCACGCCCTTGTATTGCAGCGACGAGCCCGACGAAGAAATGCCGGCCGCTTTGGGAAAGATGATCGTAATCGTGGGGCCGGCCAATAACCACGTCCGTACCACCAGATACCCGACGATGATCAGGGCCGCCAGCGGCACCGACCAAATCCAGCCGCGCCAGGGCGTCCGCCGCACCCGTGCCCGGGGGGCGTCGATTTCGTTTTCGGCCGCGCCTTTTGTGTCGTCCGCGCCACTCATGAACGGGCCTCGGCGGCATCCCACATCAAGCGGGTATCAAACGAGCGCGATGCCAGCATGGTCAGGGTGACCACCAGCGCAAAGGGTAGCGCGGCCTTGCCAAGATGCACGTTGGCAATGCCGTGAAAGGAAATCATCGGCACCATCAGGGCGGCGATGAACGGGTCGGTATTGGACCAGCGCCCGATCCGATGGATGATGCGTGCCAGATGCGTGCGCAGCACCAGCGTCCTTTGGGACGGATAACGCACGCTCATGTAAAGCCAACTCAAGCCGATCAGCTTCAGCATCGGAATCAATATGGACGCGGTGAAGATGATCACTGCCAGTTCCCAATACCCGGCGTTCACGAGCTGCCTTATCCCCTGCATGATCGTGTATTGCTGCACGCCATTCGGCTGTACCGTCGTGCTCATCGGGTAATAATAGGCCGGAAAGTACAGCACGTAACTCGCAGCCACCAGCGCGGCCGTACGATTCAGGGCGTTGGGTTTGCGCAGATACAGGCGGCGCCGACAGCGGGGACATCGTTTTTGCTCCATCGACAGCGGCAGAATCAGGTTGCACACATCGCAACTGAGAGACGACTCGTTCCGGGGCTCGGGCAAGTCGGGTGCGATCAATCGCCACACCCGATGCTCGGCAAACGAGTGGGGCATCAGTATGAGCAATACGGCGGCCGAGATCAGACACCAGCCGCCGGCTTCTATATGGGATTGCATCTGCACCTGCGTGCGCATGAACACGACCAGGCCCGCCAGAACCAGCACATCCGGCATCGACCACAACCGGATTTGATGTGCGTACCGGAATAGCCGGCCTACCCACTTCGGTCTGTAGCCCAGATGCAATGTGGTTAGAACCGTCGTGATCAAGCCAACGTACAGGAACGGGAATACGATCGTAAACGCCGCGAACATCAGGGCCAATAGCGGCCAATGCTCGACCGCCAACGCGTGCACGCCGGACGAGAGATAGCCGGCCCGCCGGTCGTGGCCGATCGAAACCTGCATCAGCGGCAGCAGATTGGCCGGAAGCAGCAACAATAAAGACGCCCACGACCAAGCCAGCGCGATCGACAGCCCCGACTCGTTGAACTGATCGAGCAAACGGCCGCAACGACGGCACTCCGCGACCGTGTTTTCGACGAGCGCGGGGATCGACTGTTCTTCACCGCAGTCGGGACAAGCAATGGCCATGCACAATCCTCAACAAGCCGGAAACGCCGCAGGTGCGCCGGACACGCGTGGGTTCGAGTTACGTTGTCTGGACCGTCTCGGCGATCGTGCTGCTGCGCTCGATCGCGTGCGCGCCCGAAGCCATTTTACAAGCTCAGAGCGGCTATGCCCGGGCCACATATCCTGACGTTGCTGGATCGGGCCAGCCAGCGGCGGGCGTTCAAGCCTTAGCGCATGCGGATGGCCGGTCCAGGGCACCGGCCCGCTGCCGACGCCGGCGAGCTCGCGGGCATCGTTGCCGAACCGGGCCGTGGCACCGTCGACGGTCATCGGATGGCGACCAGGAACTCTTCAGGCGTGACGATGCACACCAACATTGGAAATGTATCGGGCCTCAACTCGGTTGGGTGCTTATTGATGCGGATCAAAACGCTTAACCTCCGGTCGCCTAATCTGGTATCGAGTTGATCCGTGGTTCGATGAAAAAGCGAGATGTCCACGCACAAGCCCACGCGAATACGCAGCGCCATACAAGCCGATCCGATCAATACCGAGGCAGCGTTGCCCGGTCAGCGCTTGCAGGCTCTGATTGAGCGTACCCGACCGGCCGCACCGCTCGCCACGGCGATTGTGCAACCCGTCGACGCCGTCGCGCTCAATGGCGCGTTGGTGGCGACCGCTCACGGTCTGATCGATCCGGTGCTGGTCGGCCCATCCGCTCAAATCCGTACCGTAGCCGAGCAGTCCGGTCTCGATCTGGGCGATACACGAATCGTCGATGTCGGCGACGCGCAGGAAGCGGCAGCCCGTGCCGTGACGCTGGTGCGGACCGGCGAGGTCGAGGCATTGATGAAGGGGGCGCTGCATACGGAGGCGTTGATGCATGCGGTCGTCGCCCGCCATGCGGGGCTGCGCACCGAGCAACGCATGAGTCACGTGTTCGTGGTCGATGAACCCACTTATCCCCGGCTGCTGCTGATCACCGATGCTGCGATCAACATCGCGCCGGACCTGATGGCAAAGCGTGACATTGTGCAGAACGCCATTGATCTTGCGCGGGCCCTGGGCATTGAAGTGCCGAAAGTCGCGATCGTATGTGCCGTGGAAACGATCAACGCGAAGATGCAAGCCACACTGGATGCCGCGGCCCTGTGCAAGATGGCCGACCGTGGGCAGATCATCGGCGGCACACTCGACGGGCCACTGGCGTTGGACAACGCCGTTTCGCCCGAAGCGGCGACCACAAAACATATTCGATCCGAGGTGGCCGGTCGCGCCGACGTGCTGGTCGTCCCCGACCTCGAGTGCGGCAACATGATCGCCAAACAGCTCGAGTATCTCGGCGATGCCCACCTCGCCGGCATGGTGGTAGGCGCACGTGTCCCGATCATGCTGACCAGCCGCGCCGACAACATGCTCTCCCGCCTGGCTTCCTGTGCGGTGGCCACGCGCTACCGACAGTGGCAGCGCGAAGGCGGGCGCGGCGTATGAGCTATAGCGCTGCTAACTCAACCGGCTGCAGCACACTGGACCGGACGCCAGTGGGCACGCACTGCGGCCATGTGCACCCTGACGTTCTCCCGGACCGAGACATGCATGGCCGTGACGCCGGATCGCATATCCACGCGTCGGCTCGCCCCGCCACAGCCGGGCTCGCGGTGGCTGCGGCCTCCGCGGCAGTTCCCGACACGGTTGAATCGTTGCCGGGCTCACCGGGCGTGGATGACATGAACCCGACAACACAACGACCAAGCAGAGACGGGTCGTCTTGCCTCGTGCGCATAGCGCCGGCGAGCGGGTCGAGATCGTCGGGCATCGACCCGGAAACGGATGACAAGACACCGACGGCATCCCGGCCATGCCCGTCACAAGACCAGGAAGGACAGGCCCCGCATGAGTGACAAACAATCCGAACGCCAGACCGATGGCGCAAACGCCTTTGCCTCCCTGGATAACGATGCAGCGCTTGCCAAACTCGACAGTTCGAGTGACGGCCTCAGCGAGGATCAGGCGAGACAACGGCTCGATCAGTATGGTGCAAATCAGCTGAGCGAACAGCACACGCCCCTGTGGCGTGTATTGCTGTCCTATTTCTGGGGGCCGATCCCGGGGATGATTGAAATCGCCGCCGTGCTTTCAGCGGTCAACGCGGATTGGGATAGCCTGGCCGTCATCGTCGCCATGCTCATCATCAACGGCGGCATCGGCTTCTGGCAGGAAAAATCAGCGGCCGACGCATTGGCCTCGCTCAAGGGCCAGCTGGCACTTAAAGCCCGGGCGCTACGCGACGGTACCTGGCGAGAGATTGAGGCGGCACTGCTGGTGCCGGGTGACATCGTACGACTGCGGCTCGGCGACGTTGTACCGGCCGACGTGAAGCTACTCGAGGGCGACTATCTATCCATAGACCAATCGGCGCTAACCGGTGAGTCGCTGCCGGCGAATAAAAAAACCGGCGATCTGGCCTACTCCAGCACCCTTATCAAGGAAGGTGAGATGGTCGCCGTGGTCTGTGCCACCGGGGCGCACACCGCCTTCGGCAAAACGGCCAAGTTAGTCGAGAGCGCCGGGGCAACGTCCCATTTCCAGCGCGCGGTACTGCATATCGGCAATCTGTTGATCATCTCCGCCGGCGCCCTTTCGGCCCTGCTGGTCGGCGTCGAGATCGCACGCGGCATGCCGGTGCTGGAACTGTTGTCGTTCGTGTTGATCGTCGTGGTCGCCTCCATCCCGGTGGCGCTGCCCGCGGTACTTTCCGTCACCATGGCACTGGGTGCACTTGCGTTGTCCCGGATGAAAGCGATCGTGGCGCGTCTGGAATCCATCGAAGAGATGGCCGGCGTCGACATGCTGTGCACGGACAAAACCGGCACGCTGACCCAGAATCGTTTGACCCTGGGCGAGCCGACATTGCTGGATGCGGCCGAAGACGACGACATCGTCCTATATGGCGCGCTGGCTTCCCGGGCCGAAAACCGCGATGCCATTGATACCGCCATCATCGAGGCTCTGCCCGATGCCTCGGTACTCAAACACTACCAGCAGACGCGTTTTAAGCCTTTCGACCCGACCCACAAGCGCACCGAGGCCAGCATTCAGACCCAGGACGGGACTGAATTCCAGGTCAGCAAGGGCGCGCCACAGGTCATTTTCGAACTCTGCGCATTGTCCGGCGAAGCACTAACGCGCGCGCAAAAGATCGTTGACTCGGCGGCGGGCCGAGGATTTCGTACCCTCGGCGTGGCCACATCGCGCGCCGACGACGGCTGGCATTGTCTCGGCATTCTGCCGTTGTACGACCCGCCGCGCGCCGATTCCAAGCAGACGCTGGCCAATGCCCGAGCGCACGGTATTGCCGTGAAAATGATCACCGGCGACAACACCGCAATCGCGCGCGAGATCGCACGCGATCTCGACATGGGCACGAATATCCATCCGGCCAGCGCCCTATTGATGGATGAAAGCGGGCAGCGAGGTGTATCCGCCGAGGCGGCCCAGGCGATCGAGGATGCAGACGGTTTCGCCGAAGTTTTCCCCGAGCACAAATTCGCCATCGTCAAGGCACTGCAGGATGCCGGCCACATCGTCGCCATGACCGGCGACGGCGTAAACGACGCGCCGGCGCTCAAGCAAGCCGAAGTCGGCATCGCGGTCTCCGGTGCGACCGACGCCGCGCGCAGCGCGGCCAGTCTCATTCTGACTGCGCCGGGGCTGTCGGTGATTATCGGTGCGGTGGAGGAGGCGCGGCGCATCTTCGAACGGATGATGAGCTACACCATCTATCGCATCTCCATGACGCTGAGCATCATGGTATTCGTGGTTCTGACCATGCTCATCTACAACAGCTATCCGCTGACCACGATCATGATCATCCTCCTGGCGCTACTCGACGACATCCCGATCATGACCATTGCCTGGGATAACGCCGAGACCAGCCAAAGGCCGGTGCGCTGGCAAATGGATCGACTGCTCGCGATTTCGTCGGTCATGGGCGCGCTGTCGCTGGCCCAGAGTTTCGGGCTGTATCTGCTCGCCCGGGATGTGTTCGGGGTAGCACTGGCCCAAACCCAGACGATGATGTTTCTGGCTTTTATCGCCGGCGGCCACCTGTTGCTGTTCGTCACGCGCTCACGACACCCACTCTGGCGTCCGCCCTACCCGTCCTGGCAACTGTTCACCGCCATCGTGGGTACCCAGATTACAGGCGTGTGTTTTGTAACGTTCGGCTGGCTGATGCCGTCGATCTCCTGGGCGGCTATCGGTCTTATCTGGCTTTATGAAATCGCCTGGATGATGATTATGAACTTTGCCAAGCTCGGCACTTATCGACTCGTCGAACAGCGCTCGCGCCATCATCGTCGCTTCCTCGGCGTGCTCACTGAGTCCTTGCAGCCAGCGGCCACCCAGCGCCGCCGTCGGGATTCGTAATAGCGGCGCACTCACGCAACGTAACCGTACAACGGCGAAACCAAGACACCATTGCCCGGCGCGCCCGGCTGGCTAATCCGCTTACCGTCGTATTCATCACGGAATTGTTCAGCGCGGCCTCGTCCGTCACGCCCAAGGCGCTCGACCAAACCAGGACAACACGGCGTCACCCCGATGGGCCCACACCCCGCCAGGCTTCGGACAGACCCGGGGTAGCAAGCCGCACGCGCTGGCACGGATCGGGGGTCTGCCCCCGACCGAGAAACCGCGATACGGGAGCACAAGCGCCAAGGTCGCGACACACGGGGCGCACGCGACACCGCGAAACGGCGGTCGGTGCGTTCGAACTTGTCGGGGATTCAATCCACGGGCAATCCACCGTGCGGGATCATCTTGGGCGTAAAAAAGCCGCCTGACCCATCGGAAAAGCGGCTTTCAACGGCCTCGCAGCCAGGTTCTGGTGGGCCGTGCTGGATTCGAACCAGCGACCAATTGATTAAAAGTCAACTGCTCTACCAACTGAGCTAACGGCCCCACGCGGAGCGCGAATGATACCGGAAAATGGCGATTTTGCCACCCCTGCGATTCAGGCGTTCGGCGCGTCCGGCTGGTAGCGGGTCGGATCGCTCACGCCGGCGGCCTCGAACCCGGCACGGCGCAGTCGGCAGGCATCGCAGCGACCACAGGCCCGGGCATCCGCGTCGGGCTGATAGCAGGTCACGGTCTGGCTGTAATCGACGCCCAACGCCTGCCCGCGCTGAATGATTTCGGCTTTGGTCTGATGCATCAGGGGCGTCCTTAGCGCAACCGGATAGCCTTCGACCCCGGCCTTGGTCGCGAGCGCGGCCATGCGTTCGAATGCTTCGATGAATTCGGGCCGACAGTCCGGGTAGCCGGAATAGTCGACGGCATTGACCCCGATATAGATCCCCTCGGCATGCAGCACTTCCGCCCAACCCAGCGCGACCGACAGGAAAAGCGTATTGCGCGCAGGCACGTAGGTCGAGGGTATGCCCTCGGTCGGACTTTCGGGCACATCGATGCGGTCGTCGGTGAGCGCCGAGCCGCCCATGCCGTCGAAGTCGATGGTGACGATCTTGTGCTCGGCCACCCCGGCCGCAGCCGCAATCCGTTTCGCCGCGGTAAGTTCCGCGGTATGGCGCTGGCCATAGTCGAAGCTCAGCGCATAACAGCGATACCCGGCGGCCGCCGCTTCGGCCAGGCATGTGGTTGAATCGAGACCGCCGGACAGCAGAACGACGGCCAGGGGCTGATCGGACGAAGACATGGATTTTCCTGAAAAACGGGAGTGATGTCGTTCAATGGCCCGGCGCGTCGCCCCAGAGCTGCTTGTGCAGCTGGAGCTGGAAGCGCACAGGCAGGCGATCGGCGACGATCCAGTCGGCGAGGTCGCGCGCGGTGATTTCACCGTGGCTGGGCGAAAACCAGATCATGCATCCCGGCGGCGGCGTGATTTCCGCCAGACGCGACTTGGACCACTCGTAATCCGAACGCGAGCAGATCACGAACTTCAGCTGGTCATGGTCGGTGAGTGCATCGATATTATCCCACCGATTACGGGCTGCTTCGCCCGAATCAGGGGTCTTGATATCAACCACCCGCGAGGCGCGCACATCGATGGGCCGGATATCCAGCGCCCCGGCGGTCTCCACGGACACATCGTAGCCGGCATCACACAGGCGACGCACGAGCGGCGCGACGTTGGGCTGGGCCAGCGGCTCGCCGCCGGTCACACAGACATCACGTGCACCGAATGCATCCACCCGGGCGAGGATGTCGTCCAGCCGGGTCCACTCGCCACCGTGAAAGGCGTAAGCGGTATCGCAGTACCGACAGCGTAGCGGGCAACCGGTCAGGCGAACAAAGGTGCACACTCGCCCAGCCGAACGGGCCTCGCCCTGCAGGGAACAGAATATTTCGGTGATGCGCAGCGCATCCTCGCGCTGTGCCCAACGGCTGCTCTGCACGCCGTCGCGGCGGATCTCGTCGGATCGTACGTCGAGTATGTCGGGCACGGTTACGTATCCGTCAGCCGCCGCTGCCCAGCGACTGCAGTTTCTTCCGGGCCAGACCGGCGGCGTCGCTGTTCGGATACTGATCGACCACGCGCTGCCATGTCGCCTTGGCATTGTCGCTGTGATTGTGCGCCGCTTTGATCAGGCCAATCTTGTACAACGCCGACGGCACCTTGGACGAATCACTGAACTGATTCACGACCGTGTCGAATGCCTTTTCCGATTGGCCGAGCTTCTGCTGGACGTAATATGTCTCGCCCAGCCAGTACCAGGCGTTGTCGGTGAGACTGGTGTGTGGGTGCTGGGCGACAAACTGCTTGAACGCGGCGATGGCTGCATCGTACTTGCCGTTCTTGAGCTTGTTGAAGCCGTCCATGTAAGCCGCCTGGGTAGCGGCATCGACATCCGAGGCATTGCTACCGTCATCGTTGCCGGTCGCCGCCTGACTACCATGAGCGTTGCCGCTACTGCCACTGCCGCCCGCACCGCCGTTCTCCAGCTTGCTCAATCGCTTGTCGAGATTCTGATAGAGATCGCGCTGGCCTTTCTCATTTTGCTTGAGCTTGTGCTGCAGCGTATCAACCCGGCCGTTCAGATCCCGGACCTGTTGTTGGAGATTCTGAATCTGCTGATACAGCGTGAACAGTTTCGGGCCATTGTCGTTCTGGGCCAATCGCAACGGCTGCGAGTTGCTGTCGGCGGAATCCGCCATGGCAGGATGGGCTGCCAGCCCAGTCGCGGCAAGCGCGACCGTGGCGGCGAATATCGTGGTGATCAACGCGTTACGCATCGTTCGCCCCTAGCGACTATTGATTCGTGTAGATGAAGTCAACACGACGATTCTTGGCGTACGCCGCTTTGGTATGGCCAAGCACAGCCGGCCTTTCTTCACCGTAGGAAATCGTGGTGATCTGGCTCGCGTTGGCGCCGGACAATACCAGTGCCTGCTTTACCGATTCCGCGCGGCGCTCGCCAAGCGCGACATTGTATTCACGTGTGCCACGCTCGTCGGTGTTGCCTTCCAGACGCAGATGCACCTTCGGGTGATTGGCCAGATAGTGGGCGTGGGCCTGGATCACCTTCCCGTACTTCGACGCAATCGAGCTGCTGTCCAGCGCGAAATAGATGGTGCGGGTCGACAGCGGGTTGTTCGGGTCGGTGAACAAGTGACGGTCGCCTTGCGGGATATCCTGAAGACCGCGCACGTCGATGTCACGACGCTGGCCCGTGCCGGACGCCTGACCGTTGCTGCCCTGCATCCCGGCTTGCGGCATGCCGCCGTTGCCGCGAACGTTCTTGTTGCCGGCGCAAGCCGTCACTGCGAGCGCACTGGCGAGTAGCATCATCACCAGCATCAGCCGGCGGGCGAATTGGAAGTCGAAGTGACGCATTGCTCGAACGCTCCTTGCTATTGTTTGTCAACCGCCGCCTGAAGGGGAATCCGACCGGCGTATCAATCCGTTAACTCAGTTTCCGAACGGGCCCCACGCGGGCTCGCGCACTTCGCCGGCCTGGGAAAGCGTGGATTTCGCCTTGCCGTCGACCGAAACAGTCGCCAGTGAATTGCGGCTGCCCTGGGTCGCGTAGAGAATGGCCTGGCCATTGGGTGCGAAGGCCGGACTATCGTCCAGCGGCCCGTCGCTCACGATGCGCACATTATTGTTGGCAAGGTTCATCACCGCAATGCGGAAACCGTTGCCGCTCTTCTGAACCATGGCCAGCGATTTTCCATCGGGCGAGAAATCCGGGCGTTGGTTACTCTGGCCGTCGTAAGTCAGGCGCTGCACCTGCCCACCCTGGCTGCTCATTTCGTAGATCTGGGGCTGGCCACCCCGATCCGAGGTGAACGCGATGTTCTGGCCGTCGGGTGACCACGCCGCCTCGGTATCGATCGCGCTGTCGTGGGTCAGTTGCCGCATCTTGCCGGTCGACAGGTTGTAGACATAAATATTGCTGTTGCCGTTGGTCGACTTCGTCAGCGCGAGCCGTTTGCCATCCGGCGACCATGCCGGGGCGCCATTGACCCCGGACCCCGAAGTGATCGTGCGGACGTGGCCGGTGGCCAGATCCTGGACCCGGACGCTGCTGACGCCCTTGTAGACATTGAAGGCCACGTAAGCGAGCTTGCTGCCGTCCGGCGACCACGCCGGCGACATGATCGGGTCCTGCGAGGAGTACACGGTGCTGGGATGACTACCGTCGTAATCCGAAACCACCAGACGGAATTTGCGATGGTCCGCCGAGCTGCCGGTAACCGTCACGTAGGCGATGCGCGAGAGGAAGTAGCCCTTCTTGCCGGTGAATCGCTGATAGATCAGGTTTGCGATGGTATGCCCGGCCTGGCGCAACTGATTGGCCCCCGCGTTGAGCTGATAACTGGCCACCGACTGGCCCTGAGCCACATCCAGCAGGCTGAAGGTGATCTTGTAGCCGCCCTGGCCGTTCGGCGCGGCCGAACCCACCACCAGGTTGTCCACATTCTGGGTGCGCCAGTTATCGTAATTGACCTGATCCGGCGAACTCGGATGCGCCAGCATATTGCTGCGCGGAAACATCTTGAACAGCCCGGTCGAGGCCAGGTCGCGGCTTGCGATCCTGGCCACGTCGACCGGCAGTTTCTGGCTCTGACCGGAGCCGAACGGCGCAATCGCGATCGGAATGGCGCTATCCGAACTCTTGGTGATATCCACCTGCAGCGCAGCCTGGGCCGGGGATATCGCGATGGCCATCAGGCACAGGGCGGCGAAGCCGACAACGAGCGAGTGAAGATTTCTGTATTTCATTGGTCCGGCCTGAAGGTGAACTCGATTTCTGGCTGAAACAGATTGTCCGACGGCGGTGCCGGCAACGGATCGGATTTGTAGATGGCCTGCTTGACCGACCGATCGATCGCCGGGCTACCGCAAGACCCGAGAAGCTGCACATTGGTGATCTGGCCACCCGGCAACTGTTTGACTTTGACCTTGCACGAGATATTAGAGACGCCGGGCGGACGAATCCAGTTGCCCTCCACCTTATCCTCGATCGCGCTCTTGTAGGCCGCAAGCGCCTTTCGGTTAGCCGCACTCTGGCGGCCGGCGGACTCCTGAGCCAGCGCCTTACGGAGTTCCGATTTCGCCGCCGCTTCACGCGCCTTTTTCTCGGCCGCGGCTTTCTTCGCGGCCTCCTCGGCGGCTTGCTTCTTTTGCGCCGCTTCTTGTTGAGCCTTCTTCCTTGCCTCGGCTTCCTTCCTGGCTTTCTCCTGGGCCGCCTTCTGTTTCGCCTTGCGGGCGGCCTCCTTCTGCGCCTTTTCCCGAGCCGCCTTCTGCTCAGCGGCTTTTCGCGCTTCCTCCTGTGCCGCTTTCTGCGCCGCCTTCTGCTCGGCAGCTTTCCGCGCCTTTTCCTGCGCCGCTTTCTGCGCGGCTTCCTTCTGCGCCTTGGCCTGCGCCGCCTTCTCCGCGGCCTCCTTCTGCGCCTTGGCCTGCGCCGCCTTCTCCGCGGCCTCCTTCTGCGCCTTCGCCTGCGCTGCTTTTTCGGCCGCCTCCTTCTGCGCCTTCGCCTGCGCTGCCTTCTCGGCGGCCTCCTTCTGCGCGTTCGCCTGCGCTGCTTTTTCGGCGGCTTCCTTCTGTGCCTTCGCCTGCGCCGCCTGCTCGGCCGCCTTCTGCTCGGCCGCCTTCTGCCTGGCTGCTTCGGTCTGCTGGTCGGATTTGGCCTTGGGCTTCGGCTCCGGTTGCGGCCTGGCCTTCTGCGTCGGCGGCTGGGTGGGCTGATCGCGGGTACTCACAACCGAGGCCTCTACAATGGATTGGCCGTGGTTGCCTTTCGAGGCCCCAGGGTGGAAGAACTCGAGCCCGAAGATCAGCAGTGCCGCGACGAGCCCGTGCAGCAAGAGCGCGAGCATGACCGCACGCCAGTTGTCACCGATCTTGTACAACAAATCCAGCACTTAGCCGCCGCTCCCACGCTTCGATTTGTCGATGTTGTTGGTGATCAGGCCGACATGTCCGGCCCCGGCCCGCTGCAGCAACACCATGCCGCGCACGACGTTGGCATAGGCGCCGGAGCCGTCGCCCCGTACGGCAACGGGTGCGTTGGGGCGTTCGTGGAGCACCTTGGACACGGTTGATGTGATCTGGTCCGGGGACAACGGCTTGTCCGGCGACGGGCCGACGTTGAGCGACATGTCGCCATTCGCGGTCACGGTCAGAACGATCGGATGATCGTTCTTCATGTCGAGCACCTTGGCCGGCGCCTTGGGCAGATTGACATTCACGCCCGTGGTCAACAACGGAGCCGTGACCATGAAGATAATCAGCAGTACCAGCATCACGTCGATGTAGGGTACGACGTTGATTTCGGCGGTCAGACGGCGTTTTTTTCGCGATCTCATGAGCGACGATCCTTCGCGATCCACAAACCGTTACAGTTCCGGCGCGGTGCGCGTGGGCTCGGGCCTTTCCGTCTTCTTCTGCGCTCGCTCACGGCCGATGGGGTTGGCGGCATGCACCCCGCGTTCGACGATACCCGCCATTTCTTCCATGAAGGTATCGAACCGGTTCTCGATGAACTCGAGGCGATTGGTGAAGAAGTTGTAGGCCACCACCGCGGGGATGGCAGCGAACAGACCCATGGCGGTGGCGATCAACGCCTCCGCGATCCCGGGCGCGACCATGGACAGACTCGCCTGCTGCACATTACCAAGCCCGATGAACGCGCTCATGATGCCCCATACGGTGCCGAACAAACCGACATAAGGACTGATCGAACCGACCGTCGCCAGGAACGCGAGCCCGGATTCCAGCCGTTCGAGTTCACGCGACAACGCCACCCGCATCGCCCGCTGTACCGAGGGCACGATGTCCGCGCTGGTGGCGTCGCCCTGATTACGCTGGCGCTTGAGTTCTTCGTAACCGGCCTTGAACAGCGCCGGCATCCCTTCGGGATGATCGTCTTGACGAAGAACTTCCTCGTAGATGTCCTTGACATTGCCACCGGACCAGAAGCGATCCTCGAACCATTCCATTTCGGCGACCGTGTTTTTCATCAATCGCCGCTTGGAGAAAATCACCACCCATGAGGCGATCGATGCGAGCAGCAGAATCACGAGCACGGCCTTGACCAGGGTGCTCGACTGCATGATGAGACTGACAAGACTCATGTCGGTCGCGACGTTCATCTCGACTCCTTGATAAGCGCTTCAGGCAACCGGCACGGCCGGAAGTTGGCGACTTTTACACAGGCGACCGTGAATTGGCCCTGAACTAAAGCGGCGCCATCGCGCGTGATCTGTTGTTCGAAGACAACGCGCGCCGGCGTACGTTCCGCGATCGTCGCGCTAACGGCCAGACGGTCGTCCAGCCGGGCCGGGCGGCGGAAACGAATCGAAAGATCGGCCAGGGTGAAGACCACGCCGTGTTCCTCGGCCAGCGCGCGATGCCCCAAGCCCCGTGATTCCAGCCATTCGGTACGGGCCCGCTCGAAATAACGCAGATAATTGGCATGGTAGACCACACCGGTCGCATCCGTGTCCTCGTAGTAGACGCGCAGACCGATCGCGAACGCCGCCGCCGGATCAGCCATCGAAATCAAACAGATCCGAGTCGGCGGGACGATCGGCTTGCGGTACCGGCAGGCCGTAATGACGATAGGTCGCGGATGTGGCCAGCCGGCCGCGCGGCGTGCGCATCATGAACCCCTGCTGGATGAGATACGGCTCGATGACGTCCTCGATGGTCTCGCGTGCCTCGCCGATGGCGGCCGCCAGGCTTTCCACCCCGACCGGCCCGCCTTCGAATTTTTCGATCAACGCGCCAAGCAGCTTGCGGTCCATGACGTCGAAGCCGTTGTCGTCAACGCGCAGCATGTCCATCGCCCGGGCCGCGGTGCCCCCATTGATCCGACCGTCGGCACGCACCTCGGCGTAGTCGCGCACGCGCCGCAACAGGCGGTTGGCCACGCGTGGCGTACCGCGTGATCGGCGAGCGATCTCGTCGGCACCCGCCGGCTCGATGGCAATTTCCAGAATCCCGGCCGAGCGCGTGACAATCGACGCCAGATCGGCCCGGGAATAGAACTCCAGACGCTGCACGATGCCGAAGCGGTCCCGCAGCGGCGAGGTCAAGGCACCGGCCCGCGTGGTGGCGCCGACCAGCGTGAACGGCGGCAGGTCCAGCTTGATCGAGCGCGCCGCCGGCCCTTCGCCGATCACGATATCGATCTGGTAATCCTCGAGCGCGGGGTAAAGCACCTCCTCGACCACCGGCGACAGCCGATGGATCTCATCGATGAACAGCACATCGTTGCGCTCGAGGTTTGTCAGCAGGGCCGCCAGATCACCCGGCCGTTCCAGCACCGGGCCGGAGGTCTGGCGAAAACCCACGCCCATTTCGTTGGCGATCACGTGCGCAAGCGTGGTCTTGCCCAGTCCGGGCGGGCCGAAGATCAGTACGTGATCGAGGGCTTCCGCGCGCGCCCGCGCGGCGGAAACGAAAATGTCGAGCTGCTCGCATACTTCGGGCTGGCCGACGTATTCGGCCAGCCCGGTCGGACGCAGCGCGCGATCGAAGCGGCCGTCCTCGGGGCGCTCGGCCGAACCGATCAGGCGCTGCTCGCCCGCCTCTTCGAACTCGGGCGGCATGTCAGCGCACCGCTCGTTTCAATGCTTCGCGAATCAGCGCTTCGCTGTCGTTGCCATCGGCATCCAGGCCACGCAGCAAGCGATCGGCCTCGGCCGGCTTGTAGCCCAGAGCGATCAGGGCATGGCGCGCGTCGGCACTCGCCCCTACATCCGCGACCTCAACACCACCGCCGGGCGGTGCCGAATTCAGGCTGGGCGCGATATCCGTGCCGGACAACTTGTCGCGCATCTCGACCAACAGCCGGGCCGCGGTCTTCTTGCCCACGCCGGGCAGCCCGGTCAGCCGTGCGGCATCGTCGGCCTCGATGGTGGCCACGAAGTCGGCCACGTTCATGCCCGACAGCACGGTTAAAGCAAGTTTGGCCCCCACGCCCGAGACCTTGATCAATTCGCGGAACAGGCGGCGTTCGGCTTCTTCGGCAAAGCCGTACAGCAGGATGGCATCGTCGCGCACGACCATCTGCGTGAGCAGCGTCACCTCACCGGACTGCTGTGACAGCGTGAAGAACGTCGACATCGGCGCTTCCAGCTCGTAACCGACGCCGCCGACGTCGATCACCAGCCGCGGCGGCTGTTTTTCCACGATACGCCCGCGCAGCCGGCCGATCATGGCGTGCGCACCCGTGCCGCGTGCATGCGGCCACGGGTGTGCGCATGATGGGCGTGGCACAGCGCCACGGCGGCGGCATCCGCGGCATCCGCCTGTAGCGGCCCCTTCGCCCCGAGTAGCATGGCAATCATGTGCTGGATCTGGAGTTTGTCGGCATGGCCGCGACCGACGATCGCCTGCTTGATCTGGGTCGGCGTATATTCCGCCACCGGCAGACCGGCCGAGGCCCCGGCACAGATGGCCGCGCCGCGCGCCTGACCCAACTTGAGCGCGCTGGCCGCATTGCGCGAGACGAACACGTTCTCGATCGCCATTTCGTCGGGCCGGTATTCACGGATCACCTCCGACAGACGATCGAAGATCAGCCCCAGCCGTGTCGGAAAATCGGCGCGCGGCAGGCGGATGCAATCGATGATCTGCGCACACGGGGCGGCGCCGCCGTCGACCACGGCATAGCCGGTCACGGTCGAACCGGGGTCGATGCCGATGATTCTCGGCACGAGGGTCTGTTGATGTTTCATACGAGCACCGCGTTGGAGACCGCAAATGGTGTCCGGCAAGGCGCGAGCCGCCGCGTCGTGGCGTGCCACGACCCAGGCTTGCAACGCCACCGGGCGCGATTTGAGGCCCAACCCGAAGGGACAAGCGCTGTTTTGCGGCAATCCAGCGTTGTAGCCCGCTTGTGCAGGGTGACTGCACGGCGCGAGCTAAGCCTCGTCTTGCCGCAAAACAACGCTTGGCGCGGACTCGTATGAAACATCAACAGGCCCTAGGCCGCCTCGTCCGAGAGCGATTCCTCGTCGAATTCGACGTTGCTGTAGACGTTCTGCACGTCGTCGATGTCTTCCAGCGCATCGATCAGCTTGAGACAGGTGCGGGCCGCGTCGCCCGTCAGTTCCACCGTGGTCGACGGGCGCATGGTGACGTCGGCGTCGGCGGGCGTGAACCCGGCCGACTCGACCGCCTGGCGCACGTGAGTGTAGTCGTCCGGCGCGGTGAGCACCTCGAACGAGCCGTCCTCGTACTCCACCAGATCCTCGGCACCAGCTTCCAGCGCCGGGTCGAGTACGTCCTCGTCGCTCACCTCGGGCGAAAAGGTCAGTACGCCCTTGCGATCGAACAGATAGGCCACCGACCCGTCGGCGCCCATGTTGCCGCCGTTGCGGCTGAACGCATAGCGGATTTCGGAGACAGTGCGATTGCGGTTGTCGGTCATGCAGTCGACCATGATCGCCGCGCCCTGCGGGCCGTACCCTTCGTAACGCACTTCCTCGTAGTTGTCGCCACCGGACTCGCCCGCGCCGCGCTTGGCCGCGCGCTCGATGTTGTCCTTGGGCATGTTCGCGGCCAACGCCTTGTCCCAGGCCAGACGAAGCCGCGGATTATCGTTGGGATCCGAACCGCCCATACGGGCCGCGACCGTGATCTCGCGAATCAGCCGCGTGAATACCTTGGCGCGCTTCTTGTCCTGGGCCTTCTTCCGGTGCTGGATATTCGCCCATTTACTATGCCCTGCCATAAACGCCTCGTCTGGATACGCTTGCCATCATTTTAACAGGCTGCATGCCGACTCGCGCAGGTAAAGCCGTCACACCCGGCGCGGGTCCATCGCGGCGACCCGCGAAAGCAAGGCGTCACCGCCCGCTCGGATTGGCATCGCGTCATCCATTCCGGCGCTGGCCGGCCGGCAACATCGAAACCCTGAGCCCTTCTTTTCTCAGCCAGACCATTTGTTGGCGGAACTGGGAACCCAGGGCCTGTTGCCGTTTCGTACACGTGCCACGTTGGAGACCGCAAATCTGTCGAGACAAGGCGCGCGTCGCCGGTCGTGGCGTGCCACGATCAAGACGCGCAACGCCGTATCGGCGCCCTGGTTGATTTTATGGGCGGCCCAACCCGAAGGGACAAGCGCTGTTTTGCCGCAATCCAGCGTTGGTGCTCTCTCACGTAGAACGACTACGCGACGTTCGCTACGCCTCGTCTTGCCGCCCCTAGTAATTTTTCAGGAAGCGCTTGGCGCGGACGCGCACGAAACGGCAACAGGCCCTAGAGTTCAATCTGGAGCCCGAGTTCGACGACCCGATCGCTGGGAATCAGGTAATACGCCGTCGCCGGCATGGCGTTACGCGACATGTAGGCGAACAGCCGTTCGCGCCAGACCATCATGCCCGGCACCTCCGCTGTGGGAATCAGTGTCTCGCGGCCGACGTAATACGTTGTTTCCTCGACATCGACCTCCAGCCCGTATTCCCGCGCGAACCGCAACGCCACCGGCACGTTCGCGGTCTGCATGAAGCCGTAGTAGAGCTGCATGCGATAGAAACCGCGACCGAGGTCTTCGATCTCCATACGCTCGGCCGCCGGCACCCGCGGCACATCGCGCGTATGCACGGTCAGCAGGATCACTTGTGCGTGCAACACCTTGTTGTGGCGCAGATGGTGCAGCAGCATCGGCGGCGTCTTGCGGGTCGCCCCTGTCATGAACACGGCCGTGCCGGCCACGCGAAAGCTATCATCGGCGTGCGCCTGGATGAATTCATCCATCGGCTCGGTGTCTTCATCCAGGTGCCGACCCACCAGTTCACGGCCGGTTCGCCAGGTCGCCATGATGAAGAAAATCAGGGCGGCCACGAGCAGCGGATACCAGCCACCGTCCGGGATCTTGAAGATGTTCGCGCCGAAGAACGAAAGATCGATCACGATCAGCACCAGCGCGATACCGGCGGCGATATTCGGAAACCAGCCCCAGCGCCGAGCCACGAAGAACGCCAGCAGCGTGGTAATCACCATGTCCAGCGACACCGCCACGCCGTAGGCCGAGGCCAGTCGGTCCGAACTCTTGAACCCGATCACGAGGCCGATGGTCGCGGCCATCAGAATCCAGTTCATCATCGGGATGTAGACCTGGCCGTAGGACTCGCGCGACGTCTGGATAATGCGCAGCCGGGGCAGCTGCCCCAGCTGAACCGCCTGGCGCGTGAGCGAGAACACCCCGGAAATCACCGCCTGGGAGGCGATCACCGTGGCCAGTGTGGCGATCAGTACCACCGGATACAGCGCCCAGTGCGGCGCGAGGTCGTAGAACGGCTGGCGCGCCTGCGGGTTCGACAGCATCAGCGCGCCCTGGCCGAAATAATTGAGTAGCAACCCGGGCAGAACCACCGCGAACCAGGCGATGCGAATAGGCGCGATACCGAAATGCCCCATATCGGCATAGAGCGCCTCGCCGCCGGTGACAACCAGGAATACGGTGCCCATCACCAGGAAGCCGGCAAAGCCGTTCGTGGCGAAGAACGCGACGGCATAGGCCGGGTTGATCGCGGCAAACACTCCGGGGTTGTGGACGATGCCGCCGATGCCCAGCACGCCGAGCACGGCGAACCAGAGCAGCATGACCGGCCCGAAGAAGGCCCCGACCGCGGCGGTACCGCGGCGCTGGATGAGGAACAGGCCGATCAGGATCACGATCGTGATCGGTACCACGTAGGGCTTGAAGGCCGGCGTGGCGACCTGGAGCCCCTCGATGGCGCTCAGCACCGAGATCGCCGGCGTGATCGTGCCGTCACCGTAGAGCAACGCCGCACCGAACAGGCCGAGCAGCATGAGAATGTAGCGCCGGCTGGTCTTCTCGGTCTTCCACGGATTGAGCAACGCCACCAGCGCGATGATGCCGCCCTCGCCGTTGTTGGACGCCCGCATGACCACCGACAGGTACTTGACCGAGATGACGATAATCAACGACCAGAACATCAGCGACAGCACGCCATAGACATTGGCTGCCTGCGTGCCGATGCTGGCATGCGCATAGAAGGCTTCGCGCAGCGCGTAGATCGGGCTGGTGCCGATATCGCCGTAAACAATGCCCAGCGCCGCCAGACAGAGAAACGGCATGGACTTGCCGTTGGGTTCGTCCGCCCGGGCCGATTCCTGGCCGGTGTGGTTCGGCTTCGGGGCGTCGTCCTGGCGCGCGTGGCGGGCCAGCGAACGCTCGTCGCTCTGGTCAGTCATAAAGGGGCAACCGGCGAGGGTAAGGAAAGCGCCAAGGCCCGGGAGTCTACACGGCGCGCCGTCGCCACGCGCCGTTGTAAACCGCGGGTTCCGACCGCTGCCCGTCGGAACCCGCAGATCGCCCCGGCTGCCTACTTCTTCTTGCGCGGCGGCGGGAAGTGGATCGGACGCCCGTCGACGGCAAGCGCCGCCTCGTGCACCGTCTCAGACAGGGTCGGATGCCCGTGCATGATGCGCGCGATGTCCTCGCTCGAAGCCCGGTACTCCATGGCAACGACCATTTCCTGGACCAGTTCCGACACATACGGCCCGATCATGTGCACGCCGAGGATCTCGTCGGTCTGGGCGTCGGCGATCATCTTGACGAAGCCGCCCTGCTGGCCCAGCGCCTTGGCGCGGCCATTGGCTGAAAACGGAATCTGCCCGACCCGATAATCGATACCGGCCGACTTCACCTGCGCTTCGCTCTTGCCGACCCAGGCGAGTTCCGGCGTGGTGTAGACCACCGACGGGATCGCGTCATAGTTCACGTGCGGCTTCTGGCCCGCGAGGATTTCGGCGACCGTGGCGCCTTCTTCCATGCCCTTGTGCGCCAGCATCGGGTTGCCGACGACGTCGCCGACCGCATAAACGCCCGGCAGGCTGGTGCGATAGAAATCGTCGGTGTCGACAAAGCCCTTGTCGTCCAGGTCCACGCGCGCGCCCTTGGCGCACAGGTTGGCCGTGTTCGGTCGACGCCCGACCGCGACGATCAGGCGATCGAAGGTCTCGCTCTTGCTTTCATCGCCCTGGGTGTACTCGACCCGGACCGATTTCTTGTTGGTCTTGGCCGAGGTGACGCGGGCGCCGAGTTGAATATCCAGCCCCTGCTTCTTGAATGTCTTGAGCGCTTCCTTGGCCACGTCGCGATCGGCGATCGGCATGAAGTCGTCCACCGCTTCCAGCAATGTGACCTCGGCGCCCAGGCGCGACCAGACACTGCCCAGTTCCACGCCGATATAACCGGCGCCGATGACGCCGACCTTCTTCGGCACTTCGTCGAATTCGAGCGCGCCCCAGGAATCGACGATCAGCTCGCCGTCGAACGGCGCGATATCCAGTTCCACCGGAATCGAGCCCGAGGCGATGATGATGTGCTCGGCCTTGATCGTCTGTTCGTTGCCATCATGGCTGGTGTATTTCACCTCGCCGGAATCCACGACCTGGCCGCTGCCGGCCATGGATTCCACGCCGTTGGCCTTGAACAGACCGGCAATGCCCCCGGTGAGCTCATTCACCACGCCGGCCTTGCGTTTCTGCATCTGGGCGATATCCATCTCGACATCGCCGACCTTGAGACCGTGGGTAGCGAACTCGTGATTGGCGCGGTGATAGAGCTCGCTGGACTCCAGCAGCGCCTTCGACGGAATACAGCCGGCATTGAGACAGGTGCCGCCGAGCGAGGGCTTGTTGTCGAGATTGAGCCACTTGTCGATGCAGACGACCTTCATACCGAGCTGGGCGGCACGGATCGCGGCCACATAACCGGCCGGCCCCGCACCGATCACCACGACATCGTATTGCTTGCTCATGCTTGTCCTTGCTTGATTTCTATAAAGAAGCGCGCCGGCATGAAGCCGGCGCGTCGGAATCGAATCAGACCTGTAGCAGAAGTCGCGCCGGATCCTCGAGCAGTTCCTTGATCGTGCGCAGGAACAACACCGCGTCGCGGCCGTCGATCAAGCGATGATCGTAGGACACGGCCAGCATCATCATCGGCCGGATCACGATTTCGCCATTGCGCACCACCGGCTTGTCGTTGGTCGCATGCATGCCGAGAATCGCCGCCTGCGGCGGGTTGATGATCGGCGTCGACAACAGCGAGCCGAACACGCCGCCATTGGTGATCGTGAACGTGCCGCCGGTCATCTCGTCCATCGTGACCTTGCCGTCCTGCGCCCGCTTGCCGAAATCGCGGATCTTGGACTCGACCTGGGCATACGATTGCTGGTCGGCGTCGCGCAGCACCGGCACGAGCAGACCGCGCGGCGAGGACACGGCCACGCCGATGTCGTAGTAACCGTGGTAGACGATATCGCCCTCGTCGATCGAGGCGTTCATGATCGGATAGCGCTTGAGCGCCTCGACCGCCGCCTTGACGAAGAACGACATGAAGCCGAGCTTGACCTCATGGTCCTTCTCGAACTTTTCCTTGTACTGCGCACGCAGATCCATGACCGCTTTCATGTCCACCTCGTTGAAGGTGGTCAGCATGGCGGTGTTCTGCGAGGCATCCAGCAGGCGTTCGGCGATGCGCTGGCGGATCCGCGTCATCGGCACACGCTGCTCGACGCGCTCGGGCGATACCTCGCCCAATGCCTGACGGTCGGCCTGCTCGGTCGCCGTCGCCTGTTCGGCGCTGTTGTCACGGCTACTGCCCGAAGCGCTCTTGCCGCTGGCCGCGGGCTTGTCTTCGATCGCCTTCTGCACGTCGGCCTTGGTGATACGGCCGTCCTTGCCGGTACCCGTCACATCGCGCGCGGCGACGTCGTTCTCGTCCATGAGCTTGCTGGCCGCGGGGCTCGCCAGCGTGTCGTCGCTGCCCGAGCCGCTCGCGTGTTCATCCGACGTGTCCTGGCTCGACGAGGCCTGGCTGGCCGTGGACTGGCTCGTGTCCTCGGTCGACTCGTCGTCGTCGGATTCGTCGCCAGCGGCATTACCGGCCGCGCCTTCCTCGATGATCGCGAGCACATCGCCGGCCTGGACGGTGTCACCCGCCTGAACCTTGATTTCGGCGAGTTTGCCAGCAGCAACGGCCGGCACTTCGAGCACCACCTTGTCAGTCTCGAGATCCAGCAGGTTCTCGTCGCGTTCGACCGCGTCGCCCTGCTTTTTCTGCCATTCGCCAACCGTGGCCTCGCTGACCGATTCCGGCAGCTCCGGCACTTTGACTTCTGTCGCCATTACTATTCCTGATTCGTCGTTTGTCTGTGAATGTTGATCCGCTTCACTACTTGTTGCGGACACCGGATTTCTTGCCGCGTGGATCGGCCTTGACCGTGCCTTTCTCGATCAGGTGCTCGCCGCCGACCAGGCCCGCCTCGACCACCGCCTCCTGCTGCCGCACATGCAGCTTGTGGTATCCCACCGCGGTGGTCGCCGCGCCCGGGCGCGTGGCATAGAGCAGCTCGTGATGATCTTCCAGCGGCACCTGCAGGCGATGCTTGATCTGATACCAGGCGCCCTGGTTCTCGGGTTCTTCCTGACACCACACGATCTGATCGGCATTCGGATAACGCGCCAGCACGGCCGCATAGTCCTCCGCCGGGAAGGGGTACAGTTGCTCGATGCGCACCAGCGCCACATCGTCGAGTTCGCGCTCTGACCGCTCCTGGTACAGGTCGTAGTAGACCTTGCCGCTGCAGAACACCACGCGCTTGACCTTGTCCGCTTCGAGATCGGCGGTGTCGTCGATCACGAACTGGAAGTGACCCTCCGCCAGATCCTCCAGCGTCGACGTCGACAGGCGATGCCGCAGCAGGCTCTTGGGTGTGAGCACAACCAGCGGCATGCGCAGATTGCGTACCATCTGCTGACGCAGGAGATGGAACCACTGCGCCGGCGTCGAGGGCACGCAGACGATCATGTGGCGCTCGGCGCACAACTGCAGGAAACGCTCCAGACGGGCCGATGAATGCTCCGGGCCCTGACCCTCGTAACCGTGCGGCAGGAACATCGTCAGGCCGCACATCCGGCCCCACTTGGCCCGGCCGCTGGCAATGAACTGGTCGATGATCACCTGGGCGCCGTTGACGAAGTCGCCGAACTGGGCTTCCCAGATCGTCAATGTATCCGGATCGGCCGAGGCATAGCCGTATTCGAAGCCGAGCACACCGGCCTCCGACAACAGCGTGTCGTGAACCTCGAAGGTGGTGCCGTCGCGCGAGCATTCGTTCAACGGCAGGATCGCCTCGCCGTCCTTCTGGTTGTAGATCTTGGCGTGGCGATGGAAGAACGTGCCGCGACCGGAGTCCTGCCCGGAAAGCCGCACGTTGAAGCCATCGTCGAGCAGGCTCGCATAAGCCATGTGCTCGGCGAAGCCCCAGTCGATCCGGGACGCACCGGCGGCCATTTTCCGCCGATCGTCGACGATGCGCTGCACGCGTTTGTGCAAGTCGAAACCGTCGGGCAGGCTGTCGTACATGGCCGAGGACAGGCGCCGCAATGTCTCCACCGGCACCGATGTATCGACAATGTTCGACCATTTATCGAGCCGGTACTTGTCCCAGTCCACGGTGTGTTCGTTGCCCACCATGCCGAGCGTGGTCCGACTGATGTTCTTGCCCGCGTCGAGCCCGTCGCGATAGGCGTCGAACAGTTCCTGGGCACCGTCACTGCCGATCAGGCCGATGTCCTGTAGATGCTTGGCATACAGCACGCGAGTCGTCTGCATGCTCTTGACCTTCTGATACATCAGCGGCTGGGTGACCGCCGGCTCATCCGCCTCGTTATGCCCCTGCCGGCGATAGCAGATCATGTCGACGATCACGTCCTTGCCGAACGTCTCGCGATAATCCATGGCCAGGCGCATGACGAACACCACCGCCTCCGGATCGTCACCGTTGACGTGGAATACCGGCGCCTCGAGCATCTTGGCGATGTCGGTGCAGTAGTTCGACGTACGCGACATCTCACCCTGCTTGCCGGTGATCGGATCCTGCATCGTGAAACCGAGCTGGTTGTTCACGATCAGATGCACCGTGCCACCGGTCGAGTAACCTTCGGCCTGGGACAGCTGCAGCGTCTCCATGACGATGCCCTGCCCGGCGAAGGAGGCATCGCCGTGAATCAGCACCGGCAGCACGGTTTCGCCAGCGGTATCGTGGCGGCGCACCTGACGCGCTTTCACCGACCCCTGGGCGACCGGATTGACCGCCTCGAGATGGGACGGGTTGAACGCGAGCACCAGATGCACGCGTTCGTCCTCGATTTCGATATCGGTGGAGAAGCCGAGGTGATATTTGACGTCGCCCGACATATCGAGCTCTTCAACGTCGTACTTGCCCTCGAACTCGGCGAACAGCTCGCTCGGCGCCTTGCCGAGAATATTGACCAGCACGTTGAGCCGACCGCGGTGCGCCATGCCGATCACGACTTCGTCGACGTGATGGCGAGCGGCGGAACGGACCAACTCGTCGAGCGCCGGAATCATGCTGTCCGCGCCTTCAAGCGAGAAGCGCTTCTGACCGACGTACTTGGTGTGCAGATACCGTTCGATGCCCTCGGCCGCCGTCAGCTGACGCAGGATCTCGAGCTTTTCATCGTCCTTGAGCCCGGGGTGCTCGACGCCGGCTTCCAGACGCCGCTGGATCCAGCGTTTCTGCTCGGTATCGGTGATGTACATGTACTCGGTGCCGATCGTGCCCGTGTACACCTGCTTGCAGACATCGATGATGTCCCGCAGCTTCATCTCGTCGTCATGAGCGTACAGCGAACCGGTGTTGAACACCTTGTCCATGTCCGCCTCGCCGAGGCCGTGATAAGCCGGGTCGAGATCCGGCAGCGACGGTGGCTGATACAACCCCAACGGGTCGAGATCGGCCACGCGATGCCCGCGGCTGCGGTAATGGTTGATCAACTGCAACACGCCCGCCTGCTTCTGGGCCGCGCGGGAGGAAAGCCCCGGTTTCGCCGACGCGCCCTGCCCCGCCGAAGCCTGTACATCGACGAACGAATCGCGGATCGGGCCGTGGGCGATATCGCTGCCACGGCCATCGCCGTTGAGGCTCTTGAAATAGTCGCGCCAACTCGGCTCGACTGATTCCGGATCGCGCAGATATTGCTCGTAATAGGCTTCGACGTAGGAAGAGTTGCCGCCGAACAACGGGGAGGTACTGATGAACTCGTCGTTCAAGTCACTTTTCATAGAAACTGGTCTGTGGCCGTGTCAGGGTGCCGGATACACCCCGGTGTCGTTGGCCGGCGCTCCGCTGCCATCATCCGGTCTGCGCCGGGCGCTCATGATAACAAATTGCCAGCGCCCCGGGCCGGCGCGAACGCCGGCATCCCGGGCCGCCTGCTAGTGCCCTGTCTCGCAAGTTTCCTATCAAACGAGCGAGAGCCGTCGGCGTGGCTGGCAAGGCGCAAAACCCGGTCGTATCCGATCATACGGCTGAATTTCGCGACGCCGCCACACGCGGTGACGACCGCGCGCAGTGTAAGGTTACTTGCGAAACCGGACACTAACTGGCCTGTTTCGCTTCCGAATCGTCTTCCCAGCTCGCGGTGAGCCGCTTGAGATAATCCCGGAACTCATCGCCGATTTCGGCATGCTTAAGTCCCATTTCAACATTGGCTTTCAGATAGCCGAATTTGCTGCCGCAGTCATAACGCGTGCCTTCGAATTCATAGGCCAGCACGGTCTGTTCGCCCATCAGCGCTTCGATCGCGTCCGTCAGCTGAATCTCGCCGCCGGCGCCCGGCTTGGTCTTGTCGATCAACCGGAAGATGCGCGGCGTGAGAATATAACGGCCGACCACGGCCAGATTTGAGGGTGCTTTCTCGGTCGCCGGTTTCTCGACGATGCCGCGAATCTCGGACAGGCCGGGCCCGATCGGCTCGGCCTGCACGATGCCGTACTTGTGGGTTTCCTCCCACGGTACCCGCTGTACCGCCAGCACGCTGGTCCCGTACTCCTGATACACGCGGTGCATCTGCGCCATGCAGGGCTGGAACGAGCCGGCGATCAGATCATCGGCCAGGATCACGGCAAAGTCCTGATCGCCCACTGCCGGCAGAGAACAGCGAATCGCATCGCCCAGGCCAAGCTGCTCGGGCTGACGGATGTACACACAGCTGATACCTGGCGGCAACACGTCATGCACGGCGGCCAGCAGCTCTTCCTTGCCCTTGGCTTCGAGCGCGGCTTCGAGCTCGTAGTCGCGGTCGAAGTGATCCATGATCGAATTCTTGGCGTGGCTGGTGATGAACACCATCTCTTCGGCACCGGCCGCAATCGCCTCCTTCACCGCGTATTGCACGAGCGGCTTGTCCACGACCGGCAGCATCTCCTTGGCACTGGCCTTGGTTGCCGGCAAAAAACGGGTGCCGAGTCCGGCTACTGGAAATACCGCTTTACGAATTCGCATAACAGTTCCTTTATCTAGACTTGATTCCGTCGTGGTCACCGCGCGATCTGTCACAGCCTGCGGCAAGCCGCACCGGCCGCCGACTCACGGATATCGAACCTCGCCCGTGAAGTGCTGAACATCGCCGGAGCGACTGGTCAAGGCAAAATCCACGCCGTTGTCGGCGCCACCGTGCTTGAATACCACGGTGCTCGGTAGAAACACGGGTTTTTTGAAGGCAACCGAAAGTGAATACGCCTCGGCGCTCAGATGCGGCTGCAGCGCGGCCGCCGCCCGCGCCTTCATCCACATCCCCGTCGCGATAGCACGCGGGAAGCCGAACAGCTTGGCACTCCAGGCGCTGAGATGAATGGGGTTGTAGTCGCCAGCCGCCGACGCATAGCGCCGACCGATATCGGCAGGCACCTGCCAGGTGGCTTCCTCCGCGAGCGTGAAATCCGCTGCGGGTGCCTGTCGCTTACGGCTCGAAGCGCCGCCGGAGCCGCCCTTGCCGCGCGACAGCATCACGCCGGTTTCTTCCCAGATCGCAGCGCCGCTTGCATCGTTGACCCGGGTGACGAGATCGAACTCGATGCCCTTGGCCGCCTCGCGATGCCCGCCCACCGACACCACCAGATCCAGCGGCTCGTCGGCCCGGATCGCCCGATGCTGGGTGATGTGGTTGCGCACATGAATCAACCCGAGCAACTTGAGCGGGAAACGCCTGTGCGTCAGCACTGCCATGTGCATGGGAAACGCCAGTACGTGCGGGTAAGTCACCGGCAAGGTGTCAGCGCGCGGGAAACCGCAGACCCGGCGGTAGCGCGCAAGATTCTCCGCCCTGACTTCCAGGTCATTCAATCGGGCAACGATCTCGGGAATCGTTTCGCCCCTGGACAGGCCGGAGCCGAAATTCGCGACCGCCCGAAAATAGGACGGCGCCACGGCCGGCAACTGCTCGAAATCGAGCCTGATCTCTCCTGACATCGGTTTATCGTCTGTGGACGATGGAAGATCGGAGTTTAACGCGTTGGTTGGGCAATACAATGATGAGCCGTGCCCGACCATTCAGCTTCAATTCGGATATTTCCGCTTCGCCTTGATTCGCCGGACGCACCGCGAGGCAAAACAAGCACATGCCTTGAAACAGTAAGACCGCAGATCGCGAACGATCGCGCCGGCCCGGCTCTCAAGGCGCAATGGCTCGCGCACCACCGTGATGCCCCGGGGCGGGCCGTAGACCGCGTCGAAATAAGTGTACCGGCCGAAATGCGGCGCTCATCAGGAAATAACGCTGCCCGTACACCAATCCCACCGACCGGTTTCAGCGGCCCGACCGGCCCCTGACCGATCCCGCATCCTGACAGGCGCACCGGCACGTCGTCGATGCCATTCTGGATCGTGCGCTCGGGCCGGTGGCCGTTCTGCACCGCGGCGCATCAAACACCTGGCAGTCGATCATCAGCGTGACGGTCCAGAAAGGCCCGCCACGCGGTTTCCACAGCTTGCCCCACCCGGGCCACACGCATCGCGACACAGTCGGCTCGTAAGTGGCTCTTCGGCCCCGGTTGCTGGTCTTACCGTCGAATCATCGGTATCGTTTTCCATGGTGTAACTTTGATGGCTGGTGGGTTGCCGGCCCTTCCATTCCAGCCGGATACGCCGCCTGTTTCTATCCCGCCTGTACACCCCGTTCGAGCACAGCTCCCCGACGGATATGCAAGTGGTCGTTGATGATTTCAGCACGGGTTGCTCGTCGTTTCCCGACCTCAAGCACTCCCAGGGCGATGGCATCATGATTGACCGAACCTTCGTGGAACGCTTGTCGGGCCAGGCCAGGGATGAGGAGCTTACCCGCCTGATGATTGCACCGGGAGACAAACTGAATATTCCGGTGGTGCCTGAAGGGATCGACACGCAAACCCAAACGGGCGCCCTCAGCCGATACGATGGCAATCGGACTCCAGGCCAGCTGATTGCGCCAGCGCTGCCGGCGCCTCAATTTGCCGCTTATATCAACAGGCAGAGTCCCTACAAGGAAACGCCCATGGTCTTATTCAGGTGCTAGACAGCATCAAAGCAACAGCAGGTTCAAGAATGAGCCAGCCAATCAGAAAAACACGCATTCCGCCAGACAAACTTTTACAAATAATAAATATTCAAACTCACATCAGCCAGCTATGGTTGAATCTCGGCGCCATAATGGATGTGGCCGCCCAAGGTGCATGTGAGTTGACCGGTGCAGACGGGGCGGTGATAGAGCTGACCGAAGGCGATAAAATGGTCTACCGGGCGGCTGTGGGACAGGCGGAATCACAGATTGGCCTCCGACTGAATCGCCAGGGCAGCTTGTCCGGGCTGTGTGTCGACACGCACCAGATATTGCTATGCGACGACACCGAATCGGACCCGCGCGTCAATTCCGAAGCCTGTCGACAGGTTGGTATCCGCTCGATGGTTACGGCGGCGCTTCGGCACGACGGCGTTGCCGTAGGCGTGCTGAAAGTGCTATCGCCCAAGCCAAACGGCTTTGACAATACGGACATCGAGATACTGGATCTTGTGACCGACCTGCTCAGCTCTTTTATTTTCCATGCCGCTGAGCATGAAACGGGCCGGCTATTTTATCTGGCCACGCACGATCAGATGACGGGGCTTGCCAACCGGGCGTTGTTCTTCGACCGCTTCCGCCAGCGACTGACACAGGCGCAGCGTAATTCAGACCACTTCGGTGTTCTGTATCTGGATATGGACCGCCTCAAACCTATTAATGATCTCTACGGGCACCGGGCGGGCGATGAAGCCATCACGGAAATGGGCCGCCGCTTGCTGGCGGTAACTCGAGAATCGGATACCGTGGCCCGGCTAGGCGGTGACGAATTTGCGATACTAATGCTGAAACTCAAACAAACAGCCGACGTCCAGCATTTAATACGGCGCATTCAAGGCGAGCTTGCCAAGCCCTTCGCGTTCGAGCCGCACACACTGAAGCTTGATTCCAGCATCGGCTGGGCGATTTACCCGCAGGATGGTGATGAGATGGGGAAATTGCTGGAGTCGGCTGATCGCGTCATGTACCGAGAAAAGCAGCGCAAAAAGCACCCTATTCACTGACACATGAATGAGCAGTCTTGGCTGTCAACGCGGACTGAAAAGTTCCCCTTGCGGATAGAATTGCCGGATCAAACCAGCCAGCAGTAGCCGCCACAGCGCGGCGGGTGAGCGGCACGCACTTCAGCACCACAGGCTGCCCTCCGGACGTCCGGGCCCGTTTGAAAGCTTGAAACCTTCGCAGAACAGGTATAGCGGATCGGATTAGCCTCGGACATCGTTGTGACCTTAGTGAGTTGGCGGGTATGGCAAACCCCACGCTATAAGCGGAGTCTCGCCGCTCGCCTTCACGCTTCCTGCTAATCCGCGTTGAGCCGTAAAAAAAGCCCGCAACCCTTGCGATGCGAGCTATACAACAGATCATCCCGCACCGTCCAAGACAGTGCAATGGTGCCCGGGGCCGGACTCGAACCGGCACGACCCGAAGGTCAAGGGATTTTAAGCAACAACATGAATCCTGCACCGGGCACCCCTAGGCTTGGATACAGCTTGCCGTAGCAGGTTTTCCTTCGGGTCGATGCTTTGGATCATATGCCGGTGCGCGATGTAAACCGCCCCGGTTCCCTTTCGCTTGGCTCCTAGCAGGCTCCTGGAATCGAGGCCTTTCAGGAGCACTTCATGGCAAAGATCAAACTAACCAAGAGCGTTGTCGACGCGGCTCAAGCCCAGACCTGCGACGTTGAACTCCGGGACACAATCGTTCCGGGTTTCCTGTGCAAGATCACACCCACCCGCCGCAAGGTTTTCATGCTTCAGTACCGCACGAACTCGGGCGTGCGCCGCAAACCTGCGCTTGGCCAGTTCGGCGAACTGACCGTCGAACAAGCCCGGTCGCTCGCCCAAGACTGGCTGGCCGAAGTCCGGCGCGGTGGCGACCCCGGACATGACAAGGTGGAGGCCCGGAAGGCACCGACCGTCAAGGAACTGTGCAGCCGGTTCATGGAAGACCACTCCAAGTTACACAACAAGCCCAGCACGCAGAAAGGCTACCAGTATCAGATTGACCGCTTCATCGTTCCCGCCTTCGGCAGCAAGAAAACCCATGAGGTCACGCGCCAAGACATCACTGCGCTGATGAAGCGTCTTGAGAAATCGCCTACGCAGGCCAACCACGTGCTGGCTTGCGTCCGCAAGATGTTCAACCTGGCCGAACTGTGGGGCTACCGGCCCGACGGCTCGAATCCCTGCCGCCACGTACCCAAGTACCCGGAGAAAGGCGCGACTCGCCTCATCACCGACGAACAGATGATCAAGCTGTTCGCTTATCTGGACAAGGCCGAAGCCGAAGGACTGGAGCATCCGACCTATCTGCTGGCCATCCGTCTGCAATTCGAGTTCGCCGCACGCATGTCGGAGATTCTGCTGTTGCAGTGGGACTGGATCGACCTGTCGAATGATCGGGTGGTCTGGCCGGACAGCAAGACTGGCGATATATCTAAGCCGTTGAGCGCCGAGGCCCGCCGCTTGCTGGAGAACGCGCCCCGCTTTGGCGAATCACCTTTCGTCTGCCCGGCTACCCGCAATCACAACAAGCCGCTCAGCCCGCACGTCTACTACGACGCGTGGCGGCGTATCCTCGATCGCGCCGGTGTACCGAGAATCGGCACCCACGGCATCCGCCATCGTTCGGCGACTGATATTGCCAATTCGGGCATTCCAGTCAAGGTCGGCATGGCTTTGACCGCGCACAAGACAGTGGCAATGTTCATGCGGTACGTCCACACCGAGGATGACCCAGTGCGCAAGGCCGCCGAATTAGTAGCGGGTCAGCGCAAGTCGGTGGTTAGCGCTGGCCGGAATCGAAACAAGTGAACGCCTGAACGGCGGCCAGCATCCCGCGCCGCCGGCCTCGATTGTCGTATCGCCATCACGACAATCGGGCCGGTCATTTTTCTCGCACGAACACCACTTTATAGACAGGGAATGTGCGCCTGTTTCGGCGGATATAGTTTTGGAGACCAACGACCGCACATCATCAAGCGGAAGCACTTTGCGCGGTGGCAGGAGGGCTAAAACCGGTGCCGAGCACCGGACTCAGAGGTAGCCCACTCGATATCAACAGGTTTCGCAAATCCGCATGGTTAAAGGATTTAGCTGTGATCGACATGGACCTTTACCGTCGCTTTTACCGTCAAAACCGGACATCTTTTGCTGGCGCGGGAGATGGAGCGATTTGCGGGAGAGCAACTCTAGCGACACCATCATCAATCAGCTGAAAGGAGACAGGAAGCTCGGCGCCTTGTCCATTCGCACGATCAGGTCATCAAGTCAAGCGCTTGCTTTGCGCGCTGCCAGTTTTGCCTCAAGTAGACGATAGGCGTGCTTCTCATCAAGCTTTGGCAGGTTCGGCTCGTTCTGTAGGAGGTCAGCCAGCACCGGCGTCACAACATCGAAGAGTGCTGTCAGCAGCGCTTCACCGACTGCGCGCGGTTCCGCAAGATCCTCCAGCAGTCCCGGCATTTCACCGTGGGCGAGCTTGTTGCGGCCTTCTCGATAGACCTTGTGGACCGCGGCATCCACCGTGAGCGCGCCATCAGGTGCGGTCTCGCCCTCAGGCTTGAGCGCGGTTTCGGCGAAGCTTGTCATTTCCTTCGCCTTTCCGCCTGCGCCCGACAACCCGTCAGCGGCACAGCCATAGTTGACCACTGCCATGAAGTCAGAAGCCTCGCGACGAGCTTCACCGACCCAGTACAGCGCATTCGCCCAGCGTTCTACGAGATGCAGCGCATGTCCGCTTCGTCGTCCATCGACGTACTGCTGCAAAATGCACCCCGCGGCATCCAGGAAGGGTTGCTCGCCCGCCATCTTGGCAGCCAGCGCACCGGGGCGTCCGCCAAGACCAGGCATCTGTACGCTCGATCCACGCAATATCCGCCCGTCCAGCGTGGTCGCGAACCGATCCTCTGCAAAAAGATGCTGCCTGCCGGCTTTGGTAAAGCGTCGCGCATCCTCGACCTGGAACCTCAGTCCGATTGCGTCAATCGCAAGTCCCACCACCACCGACGCTTTGAAATGCGACCGCGCATACTCATGCCCTTCCATCAAGATGGTCCCTACCCAGCTGTAATGGCGCAGTGTGCGCAGAACATCCAACGCATGCGACGCGCGGCGGCCACTCTCGGTGGCAGTTGATCGACTGGTCAACTCGTCCATGTCCAGTTCACAGGCCTCGACCTGGCGGATGAGATCGCGGACCTCCGGGTCCTTGACAAAGGAATCGAGCCATTCCGCTCTCGGTAGGAATCGCACTGGCCCCACGGCGAATGCCGGCACGGCCTGATCCGAGTGAAATAGATGGCAAGGGATATGCCTGTCGACGTCGGGACTTGCGCTGGAGACAAGCTGCAGCAAATGCGCTTGGTAGTCGTCGGCGAGCACAGCGTAAAAATCGTCACCGAGCACCACCTCCTGCGCATTCTGGCCGTCCGGTACTTCTGGAAGGCGCGATTGGCAGTCGCGAAGGGTGTCTCCGATGGCCTGGAACGAGAGCTTCATGAAGGCCTCCCGATCAATTGTCTGGCGCAGAGCTTCGTGTGATTTCCAGCTTTGCTTTGACAGCAAGTGAGCTGCGTCCACGCCGACCTGTGTGACCGGATACTGACCGCCTTGCGACACCGGAATGGCAAGCGGAACCAAGGGGTTCGCGCTGAGGGCATGCCACTGAGCAAAGGTCATCGCTTTGGCCTTGATCACGTCCTCGACGATCGTCTCCATGACCTTTCCAGCGGGCGTTTCTATTGCGCCGCCCGAGCTTGCGAACTTTTTCTCTCTTGCCATTTCCCCTCCTACTTAGCCCAACATGGGGCTGGCGCTACACACGACCAGTTTCATCGATCCGCGGGTCATGGCCACATATAAGTGCTGCGCGCTCATGCCCTCCGTATTCAGCACGACCGCCACTTCTGCCTCCAGTCCTTTGAGCAGCAGCGTGCTGCCAACTGCACGCTTGGGCAACGGGCGGCCCAACAACCGGTTCTCTTCCCGCACCCGCCTGGCCGCCTCTGCAAGCGGGACGTTTCCTGCCGAAGCTCCCCGCAGCGCCTTGAGCACGCCGTAAAGAATAGCGGGCCGATGCACGCGCACATTCGGCATTTCGCGCAGCTCCGACAGCAGTGTTGCGGCTGCGGCGATGGACGGGGCGCGCTGGAACGTCAACGCACAGCTCTCCGCTACGGATGGAGGATTCCTCGCAGTTCCTCGGGTCAATGAATCCAGACGCCGGGTCAACTCTGCGACACCCACGTTGGTCATGACGCTTTGCGCCAGCGCCAGCAACTGCCCCAAGGCCCCCGCAGACGCAACATCGAAACTATTGCCGAAGGCGATGAGGTCTTGTAGGTCGACTGCCTCAACGGTGGACGCCCCTGGCGTCTGACTTGCGAAGTTCCGCTGGCTCGAACGGTTACGGCTGTCGGCGATGATCAGCACACGCCCGTCGGCGGTCGGCGGCAGTGTCCGCGCCGCAGCCAGTCGCTGCGGGTGGTCGTTGGGAGGGGTGGTCTGAACCCACGTCACATGTGCTGGTGGTCCGGTGCGCAGATCCACCGACTGCCCGGCCGCCAACAGGCGGCGAGCCTCCAGCAGCCATTGCCCAAGTGCTTCCGCACCGGCATTGCGCCACCGCCACGGCGTGGCCAATTCCGCCACGACCGGGAAATGCGCGCACACTTGCTGCTCCCAGTCGGCCAAGGCGTTGCCACCGAACCCGAAAATGCCTTGCATCGGATCGCCAAGCACGCAGGTCGGCAGAATCAGTGAGAGAAAGTAGACGAGGTAGTGCTGAGGCACCGAACAATCCTGGTACTCGTCAACGATGAGATGCGCATAGGACGCTTTCAGGACCTCGCTGACATGCCCGGCCTGCAGCAATCTCCAGGCGAATTCCCGGATCGCCGAGTAGTCTCGCGCCGGCGTGGCGAGTCGCAGGATGTCTGAGTCGTGACCGCTGCGACCTGGAAAGCTCGCAATCAACCGAATGGCCCAGCCGTCGATGGTGCTCAATCGATAGGCACCGCGCGACACACCGGCGCGGTCCAACCGACCACGAAGTGCCGCCACGCCAGCGTTCGTGTGCGTGAGCACAAGGATAGGTTTGCGACCTTCGTGAGCGGCCAAGGCGTGGGCGATCAATTGCGTTTTGCCGCACCCGGCCGGCGCCGTAACCATACCGCGGGCAATCGCGCGCAAGTCGACTTCAGCGGGGCCCATGGGCAGCCCACGCAGAGACTTGGTCCACCACTGCCTTGAAGCCTGGATCGCATTGCGGCAAATCCGGGGCCACGATGGTCCTCGCTACGTCCTCCATCCAAGAGATGGACTTGAACCAGCCAGCCTTGCGGATGCGCGCCGCCTGCCCAAGCAAAGCTCGGCTTGGTGCTGACAGCGCTTGTGTGTTCTGAATTTCATCCCAGACGGCCTGAACAGTGAGCGTGTTGTTCGAGACCGTGCGCAGGTGTTCGTGAATCAGATCGCCATGCAGGTCGTGGGCATATTTGATCAAGTGCTGGCAGCCCGTCGGCGTGAGGCTGCCAAACAATTCGTCCTCCAGCGCGCGGCCTGCGCGGTAGGCGACTACCGCACCACCGCCCTGCAAAAACGCCTGCTCGACGGCAGGCGTGGGCCTTTTGTCGTCATCACGCACCACCATCACCCTGTAACCTAATGACTGGAAGGCCGCCGCGCGAGCATAGGGGCGGTCGGGCTCGCCACCGCCACAGTCGACCATGGCAATGCCCTGTGCTGCCAGGGACACGTCGCCATGTTCTACCCGGTGCAAATCCAGACCACGCAGGAGTCCGATCTCGCTGGCCCCTTCGCACACAATCACGGAGCCGGCCAGAAAGGCCTCGGGATAGAGGCGAATGGTGCTTTGGGTGTCGTTATCGGTGCCCACCATCCGGGCCTCGTGGCCGTAAAGACTACCGCGCAGCACGAAGAGCTGGCTGCCCGACAGCTCCCTGAGCGCCACTGGCGAATGCGTGGTGAGAAACGCTTGCAGCGGGGCCGCTTCCTTTGCTCCGAGAGAGCCGAGAAACCGAGCAATGCGGTGCGGCTCAAGGCCGTACTCCAGTTCGTCCGAAAGGACGATCGACGCTTGGCTGGCAGCCTTGCGCTGCAGACCAGCGACCAGCAGGCGCGTGGAGCCGACGCCGAGATTGCGAAGCGGGATGCCGCCCTCGTTGTGCAGGGAGATGGTTCCGCCTCCGAACGACACAGAATGCGAGTCGAGCAGTGCTCTCGCCTTCCCGCCGATGTGAACGCCGAGTTCCTGGGCGGTCGCAGCGACGATCCCCAACGCTTCTCCCAATTGCTGCTCGGCTTGGTCGCCAAAGGTGTCGCGCGCATCCCGCACAGCCTTCACGAGTGCAGCCGAGGCATCAGCGCGTTCCTCCGAGATACGGTTCAGGACCGAGCCTCGTTGCCAGCCCAAGTTGTAATCAGCGCGCGCACCGATCCGCGTCGGCGCCAGGGCCAAACGGTCCCTCCACGCGAGTGTCTTCACCAGACCTTGCTCAGCGGCGCGGTCGGAGACGAGAGTCCAGGATGGCTCCAGGTCACTTGCAACTGTCAGATTCAGGCAGAGAACCACCTCTGCGCCGGCGGACGGCTCGTCTTCGACGACGCCCGTGGCGGCGTGATAGCCGCGCAGAAACGCACCGAAGCTCTCCAGCGCACTCATGCTGTCATCCAGCGCACCCAGCGTCAGTGTGATGCTGATTGGAGCGGTGATGTCCTGGCCGAAAAAGTCAGCATCGGAAATCTGGACATTGCGCCTGGCACCCAAGCACAGGTCGATCGCATCCAGCACTGTGGATTTTCCGCTGTCTCCCGTGCCGATCAGACAATTGATGCCAGGCGATGGACACCACACCAGTTGCTGGATGCCACGGAAGTTGGCGATCTCGATCTTTCTTATTCTTGCCATTGGGTACCCCTGTGATGGTGTGTGGCCTGTTCCGCTTTAGAAAGTCCTGGTGCAGAAGCACATTGCGAAGTATTCAATTATTTGCTCCGCCTGCATTCTTTCGCAGGTCACCTTCAAAGAGCTAATGGCCCGCATTCGTATCGGGACCATCCGATGCAACCACCACAACTCAGGTCTTCGAAGCGTCTTTCGCCTCGTAGATCCGTCGGGCTAGAAGGCTGGCGAAGATCAGATACTGCGCGGCCTTCTCTGGGTCTAGATCATGATTTAGCGAATGGGCCTTCGGATTGCGAATGCCAAGGTAAGCACCGACCAAAATTTGCAAGAACCCCTTCTGGTCATTTTTGCCCGACTCCGTGTCAAGTTCACTGAGGATCAGGTGTGGCTTTTCCAAGCTCAATACTTGTGTCGCGAGAGCCGCGCCATCGAGATCTAGACCGGTGCGCTCTCGCATCAGATCAAAGATTGCAACGACGGAGTTCAAAACGGCATCGCGGTAGTGCCCGTTCACATAGTGCTGGAAGGCATGCGCGAAGATAACCGGATGCAACAGTTCCTCGAAACCTATGCTTGCTTTGGCACCCGTCGCGTCACGCACGTGCACTTCTGCTCTGGCCTCCACCTGAGGTAGATCGCGCGCAAGGATGTCGTCGTAGTCATTGGCCTCGCCAAATCCGATATGCCTCCCAAGATTCCCCATGTCTTGCTCAGGGAACCCCGCACTGCTCCACAGCTTGCGCAGCAGTTGATAGTCGGCTTTCAAATAGCCATTGATCAACTTGGCCCCTGCTTTATCGTCACTCGCGACGAGGCCTTGTGCGTCGATCGCTTTCTGACGCATTGCCCGAAACAAGGCATTTACCTCCAAGTACCATTCAAGCATTGCGTCTCTCCCCAGTCGATCCTTTCCATTTAACAACGCACTACAAACGCGGTATGCCCCCTGAGCGACCGTCAGCGTCTTCGCGCAACGTATAAGCGTTCGTACTTCCTACTTTTTTCTCAGCACCAACTGAATCATGGCGAACAGGCGGTGAAACAGATAGTCAACCTGGTCCACATCGATCACCGGCACCTGACTGATTTCCGAATGCCGAATCAGGTGACTGTTTCCAATGGAGTTTAATTCAGCGGCTTCTGTCTCCAGTCTCTCCCGTAGCGACGGCACGGAAGTAACAGCATCAAGGATGATCTTGACCGACCGTTTCTTGTCGCTCGGGTCAGCGAGTGATTTGAGACGCTCCCATGCGTCCCACAACCGCTCCAGCGCTTCGCGACGCACCAGCGGATTGCGGTCCGAAAACTTGGTTCGGCACTCGTCGAGCATGTTATCGAGCGTGCCATCGCCGGTATTGAAGAACGTTCGTTTCAGTTCTTCGCCAAGCACCGGCGGGAGCAGTCGATCAACTCGACCATTGGGCAGGATCTCGAACGCAACGCCGTTGCGCGCGAATATGCGATTGACGGTCGCACGGAACTCCTCCTGCCCCGCCTCCTGATCGAAGGTCAAGTGGTGATGACTGAAGAAGTCGTGATACTTCCCTGAGATCGGCCTGGCCACTGATGCGTGAACGAACTCGATGAAGTCCATGACGAGCAACGTGTCCGGCGCGAACGGCTGGCGCTCAGAAAAGTAGCCCTCCCCCTCAACGGAGACAATCTCCAATGGCCAAGCCAAACCTGGCATTTCTGCGCTTACGGAAGCCGCCAAGGCATCCGAATCTCCGCCGCAAGTGGCTTGTCCATCCGGACAGCGCTCGGGGAAACGTAGGCCGAATGCGCCGCTATTGATCAATGCCTGCACCGTTGCCACGAGCCCCGCCCAGACCGTGGGCGAAATCACCTGCTCGGTACGTGCGCGCGGACCGTTCTGCCGGTCGCTGAAGTAGTCGCTCATAACGTTAGTTTCATTGCGTACCTACGTCAGTCACTACACGCGAACAGGCAGCGTGACCTTCGGCTGGATCGGCACTAACATCTTGGCGTAAGCACGCAGGATGTCGTTGTAGAGGTCCGCGTGCCTGGGTGCCTCGACGGTGATAATTAGGGCGTAGCGAATCTTCTCGGCGTTCGTCGTCGGTCCACCAGCCTCGCGTGCGTTGTAGTGGATGTCGAACACTGGATTCTCCAAGCTGCTACCGCGCATGCCCTTGTTGCCATGCAAGACCGTCTCCCACTTGCCCATGTCGGAACGACGCTCTTCCTCCGTGGCGTATTTCTTCATATCGAAGAAACCCTTCGTGTTAGCGTTGGCTTTGCCTTCCTTGATCTTCTTGTCGCTGGGCCGGAAAACGACCTCAAGGCCAGCCCGGGTGTAGGCGACAGCATCTTGTGGGTCTGTTGGTGAGACGTAGCAGAAGGTCGCCTTCAAGCGGATGTTGCCTTGCAAACCGCCGGCAGGAAGAGGAAGCGCCGCTCGTAGATACTTGCCGGGCTTCAGCTCACCCTGATAAACCACCCGCGCAACTCCGGTTGGGCACGTAATGACATCCATCAGGTCTTCCGGCACCTTGCCCCAACCCACTTCGAGCTTATCGTGGGTGGACGAGTCGGCGGCGTGAACGAGCAACGCCTTGATCGCTAGCGGAGTCAGATCGGCTCCGAGAATTGCGCGAACTCCAACCGCATGGCGCAGGAGGTACGGCGACGCAAAGCTGGTGCCCAGTTGCGGCACCAACGCCGGCTTCGCACCTTCCGACAGCACATGGAAATACTTGGAGTTGGCCGCGTCGCCCCCAAAAGCCATAAGATCCGGCTTCACTACACCGGGACTGCGCCCCGGCCCAATAGCGCTGTAGGCGGCGCGGCCCCATGATGCATCAACGCCGTCAGAGGCGCCGACAGCGATTGCGTTAACGCAGTCCGACGGCACCTGCACACGGGCGTTTCCGACTGACCGATCCCTTTCACCGTTGTTGCCAACAGCTACGGTCATCAAGGTATCGCCATCACTGAGTAGATCATCGATCACGGATGTCCAAGCATGCACGTCCGTATCCTCAATCGGGAGGTCTGGCCCCAAACTGAGATTGATGAACTGGTACTGGCGCGACAACAGCACTTCTTCGACAAGCCCCAGCGTTCGGTAAAGCTCCAAGGGATCTTCCGATTCAGTCTTGCGATCCAGGACACGCAGGTGATCCACATAGGAATAAGGGCGCGTCGCAGTGCTGTTCGGAGCGATGGGACCGAACAAGAATGCCGAAGTCACACCCAGGCCATGCTCCAAACCACCCGGATCATCCGCCGCCTTTTCATCCAATGCGCGATAGGTATGCAACCACGGTGCAATGCTGTGTTGCTCGGGCAGACCGCCGTCGAGAATGGCAACCTTGGGCTCGGACGACAGTGGCTGTTCCGTCGGAAGACTGCACGCCACCGTCACCCCGGGTGATCGCTGTACAGGGCGCATGCCGCGCAGCTTCGGCATTGGGCGGATCACGCGCACAAAGGAAAATTCGGCTAGGCGCTTTACGTTGCCGTGCTTCCCCTCGACGGGAAGAAACCACAGGCTGCCCGCGCTAAACGCTAGATCGGTATAGGTCGTAACGCCGACATCAGCCGCATATTTGGCGAACGCACGTTGCACGAACTGATTGTTGTCATCGGGAAGCAAATGAATGCCGACTTCGAAGAAGCGATCCTTTTCCTTACCGAGCGAAACGATACGGTCCTTCGGCTCGAAAGCGGAAAACCGTTCGATATGCGATAGGTCCTTCGCTTCGTTCGATCCCTCTTCTAGCTGCCCTGCCCAACCGTCCAACTGACGAAATGCCTGACGTTTGCCCACCACGAAAAGCTCTGTGGTGTTTGATTCACGCGGAGGCCCCTTCTTTGACCAGCTCTCTGGCTTGAGTTTGACGGCCCTACTGCCGACTGATTCGAGACCCGCGCTGCGTAGCAAGGCCATCGGGAAGAAAGAACGCGCGATGTAACTCGGATTGAGTGCAAGGCGCGCCACACCCAAATCCCCCGGACAGGCTTTGTCCGGCAAGTTGTCAAGATGATTGGCGACTTCGACAAACTGCGGCATCAGACGACTCCTCGCCTGCTGCAGCGTGTAGACCTCCGCCTTGTCCATACCGCGCTTCGGCCCCTTGATGTCGTGGGTCAGTAGCTCACCACGTCCGATCAGGAAGTTGGTCTGGCTCATGCTTCACGTCTCCGCTTTTTGGGGACGACGGTCGGTCCGTCAGTTGTGTATTTGCGAATGGTGTCCCGGCTTACTCCGGTGATGTCAGAGATATTGTGCTGAGACAAGCGCGTCTTTTTTGCCAGCAACACTGCCATGTCGATGCGGCCCTGCCGATCCAACGATAGGGCGCGTGCCTTGATAAACTCTTCGATCAAGTCGGCATCCGGTGTTGTCCCCAACGCCACAGCGCGTCGGAAGCGCTGAATCTCGCGCTCGATATCGCTGAAAGACTGGCCACGAAATGCGAAGGCCAAAATCTCGATCCAGCGACCGAACAGTGCAAAGTCCGGTCCCAGAAATCGCTTGATGGCTTCCTTGACTGCCGCCGCGTCTGGCACCTTGAATTCCACGACCAGATCGAATCGTCGCCATAGTGCTGGATCGATCAGTTCTGGGTGATTGGTGGCAGCCAGGAGCAGTCCGGTGCCAGGCCACTCATCGACCTCCTGCAAAATTACGGTCACCAGCCTCTTGAGTTCGCCAATGTCAGCGTCGTCGCTGCGCCGCTTGGCGATCGCATCGATCTCATCCAGCAACAGCACACAGGGGGCGCGCTTGGCGAAATCCAGCGCCGCACGCAAATTGCTACCACTGCGTCCCAATAAGCTACTCATTACGGCCGTCAGATCGAGCACGTACAACGGCAAGCCAAGTTGAGCGGCCAACCAACGAGCTGTCAGCGTCTTGCCCACACCCGGCTGACCGACGAAGATGGCAGAGCGCGTCGGAGTCAAGCCCAGCGCGCTGAGACGCGCTGCCTGCTTACGCTCCTGGATCAATTGTCCGAGAGAGTCCTCCAATTCGGCCGATAGCAGCGGCGCTTCTCGATCCGGCGAATCCTTGAAGGCCTTCAGCAACGACAGACGCGACTCATCATCCACCGGAAGCACCTGCTCCGACGGCGACGGCGAGGTCGACTTGCGCAACGGCGCCCCCGCCCGACGCGGCTTCGCCCGCAAGAACAAATCCACCTGTTCAGCCAACTCCGGTTCTATTCCCCTGTACTTCCTGACTAAGCGCGCAGCGAACAGGCGCACATCCTCCGTCTGCTCGGCCAACGCCAGCCTGACAATCTGGGCTAAATCAGCCTTCAAACCAGTCAATTCGCCCATATAAACTCCAACACAATGATTTATAAGGTATTTTTACAAACAGAAATTGGACTAAGCATATTGTCTCACACTTGTTGAGGTGGTGAGAAGGTGAACTTTAAGAGGGGCGCCACTTCGGTCCGCACCCGTCGAGCGCCGGCGCAGGAGTATGCGAGAAGGCTGATAGCTCTCCGCTGCTGCGGCGCCCCCGCGTAGAGAATCGAGGAAGTGCGGTGGATCACGTCAGCGGTGTCGGATTCAGGTCTTCGTGATCGACGAGTTGCTCACCCGCCGAAACCCCCGATCCCGCGCCATGAACGCCTCCAGCATGTGCGGGATCAGCGTCACCGCATCCATCGGCTCGCCGTAGGTCTCGGCATGCAGGGCGGCGTAGCGCTCGAGGTCGGCCTTCAGGTTGGCCGGGCAGGTGAAGGTCAGTTTGACCGTTTCGGTCCGGGGCAGCGGCCCCAGCCGCAGCTTGCGGGTGGTAGTCATGGTGGGCTTCCTGCGTTGACGAACAACGGCTGGTAGGGGCGCAGCACCAGGTCCCGGTCGACGATGATGCGCACCGGCAGGCCCGGGCGCTCGGTCAGCGTGGGCTGGATGTTGAGGTTGCGGCGGGTCATCTCCTGTCCAGCCTGATTCACACTGTCCTGCAGGCTATTGCGCCCGGCGATGATGACGTGGTTGCCGTCCTGGTTCTGGGGCGCAGCCAGCTCGGCCCCCACGCCCAGCAGCGTGGTCATCGCCGCACCGGCGACCAGGCGCTTCCAGTGCCAGTCGACGCCATCCTCGAGGCCCGCATAGCCGGCCGGGTCGGTCCCGGCCAGGTTGTCGAGCGTCAATGAGGAAGTATCGGGCAGGATGATGCGGTTCCAGACCACCTGCACCCGGCTCTGCCCGTAGCTGACCTGGCTGTTGTACTTGCCGAGGATGCGCGAGCCCTGCGGGATCAGCAGGTACGTGCCGGTGGCGGTGTCATAGACCGGCTCGGTGACGGTGGCGATCACATCGCCCGGCAGGTCGGACTTGATGCCCGTGACCAAGGCCGCGGAGATCACGGTCCCGGCCATCACCTCGTACGGTGAAGCCGGAGGTTGCAGCGTGCCGGAATTACGGGTTTGTGCCGACCCGCCTTTCTGGAAAGCCGCTTTCTGGGCTTGCTGGTTTTGCACCACCGTCGGATCCGTCGGTCTGGGCGGCGTCGGCGCCGCACCGGCCGCGAACGGGTCGTAGCCGGCGGGCACCGTTGGCGCCGCCGCGGCAGCAGGCATCGCCGATGCGCCCTCCGCGCCATGCGGGTTACTGGAGCGAAAGAACAACGGCGAAGACGCCGCCGTCTCGGCTGGCGTGCGCCCGTTATTCGACTCTACCCCGCCAGTCGCCCCATATCGGGCCACCACCGGCGGCTTCGACTTGACGATCGCCGGTCCCAGATCACCGGGCAGCGGCGGACCGAGCTTGGGCACGGGCTGGGTCGAGTGAGCGGGCAAGTCCGCATAGGAGGCGGGCAGCTGGTCGAGGTCCTCGGTCGTGTGCACGTGATCGACGTGGTAGAGCTCCTTGCCCTTCCCCGCCTTGAGGTAGTGGGGCGTACGCAGTGACCACATCGTCGCACCCAGAAGGGCCACGGCCAGACCGGCGGCCAGGATCATCAGGGTCCGCCGGTTCAGGCGCGTGACCGGTTGCGGCTTGGCACGCAGCGCCACCCGCTCCGGCGCGACCTTGGGGGCCGGCTCCGGTGCCGGCGAGTCGGGCGTGGTGTCGTGGCTCATGACCCGGGCCTCTTCGCCGCGCCGTCCGTGCGCTCGATGCGCACCACCTGCCCCTTGGCCCCGCCCAGCCGCAGCTCCGCGGCCCCGAACAGCCGGTCCACGATGTCGTACGGCGCATGGAAGCGGTAATTCACCAGTTGGCCGTCACCCTTGGGGCCGATGACGAACAGCGGCGGCAGATCCCCCTGGGCGATGCCCGCCGGGAACTGGATATAGACCTTCTTGCCGTCGTCGAAGGCCCGCAGCGGCCGCCATGGCGGATGGTCACCACTGATCGCATAGCGGAAGTGAAGGTTCGCCAGCGACAACCCGGTCGCCACCGGCGCGGCCGTCCGCGCCGCCTGGGCCTGATGCTGCAGCGCGAACAACTGGTCTTTCGGATAGCTCCAGGACACCGACGCCATCCAGGTCTTCGGGGTCGAGGTCAGTTCCAGCAGATAGGTACGGCGATCAGTGGTGATGACCAGGTTGTTGCTGAGCCCGGTACGCACGGGCTTGACCATCACCTCGACGCGCTTATCCGCCCCGCTGCCGCTGGAGGTATTCCCCACGATCCATCGTGCGGTGTCGCCGGCGGCGACCTTGACCAGCGTCTCGCCGGGCTGCAGCGAAATGACGGTGACCCGGCCCGGCGCGGTATAGACCTGATACAGCGCGCCGTCGCTGAACGGCCAGACCTGGATGGCGTTGATGTAGCCCTCGCGAGACGGCACCACCTTCGCCTGCCGGTTGGCCCGCGCCACCTCGGCCTTCACATCTTTCGCGGACGGCGGTTTCGAAGACTGCGCCTTGGGCAAGGGTTTCAACTGCCCCGGCATCGGTAACACCTTCGGCACCTGCACGACCTTGATCGGCTTGGGCGGCGTGGGCAGCGGCGTGGCCTCGACGGGCGCGTCGAGCGAAATCGCCGGCGGCGGCTTGCCCGTCGTGGCGCAGCCGGCAAGTACGGCGCATATCCAGATACCGAGAGAACGACGCAGAATGCGGTTCATGGCTTGGCTCCCTTGGACAGGTCGAGATCACGGCTCCAGGACAGGCCGTTGACGTAGATCCCGAGCGGGTTCTCGCGCAGCCGCCGTTCGGTATGCGGCGGCTGCAGCACGATCGACACCACCGCCGTCCACCGCTCGGTACCGGTGGCCGCGCCGTGGGCGAAGTGGTGTTCGATCCAGCGCACATCGAACGAGGACGGACTGGCGCGCACGATGCTGGTGATCTGGACCGTCACCGAGGTCTTGCCGACCTGTGCGAACGGATCGTGGGTGCGGGCGTAGGCATCGAGCACCGCCGCGCCCTGATCGGTGGTGTAGTGGTAGGCCGTCAGCCAGTTCTGGCGGACCACCACCGGATCGATGGGCAGCGAGCGCACCTCGTTGATGAAGCGCCCTAGGTAATAGGCGATCTCGGCATCGGTGGGTCGGTAGGGCGTCACCGCCTTGCCGACGGCGCGGACCTGCCCCAGCCTGTCCACCTCCACCACATAGGGCGTGACGCTGGACTGTGCCGAGCGCCAGATCAGCCCGCCGGCCATCGCCACGGCCAGTGCCAGACAGCCGAAGGCCATCAGCCGCCAGTTCCTGGCCTGGACCCGTGCCGAGCCGATGCGCTCGTCCCAGACCTGCGCCGCGGCCTGATACGGCGTGACCGGCTGCGGGGTATCGGCGTAGCGCACACGGGCGCGTCGGAATCGCATGACCTTTCCTCCTCAGGATTCGTCATCGCGCAGGCTCGGACCGGAGCCCGCGCCACCACCATCGCCACTACGCAAGGTATGCGCGGCCGTGGAAGCGGCATGACTGATCTGCTGGCGACGATGCAGACGTTTGGCCCAGTCCGGCTGCGACGCGGCGTGGCCTCGAGCGCTATCACCGCCGGTTGCTGCCGCGCCCGGCCCACGGCCGGCCGTGCCGGTGTTTCGAGCGGGCCCGGCACCGGCGGCAGCTCCCGGGGAGCGCCGGCCCGATACCATGGAGGCGGCCGACCGCATACCACCCACCCCGGTTCGCACGGCCGCCGGCGCCATGCGCGTTCCGGCCGCCACGGCACTGCCGACGCCCGTGGCGGCGGCTCCCACGGCGACAGCGGTGCCGGCGGCACCCAGGGTGGCGCCGGCCATGGCCCCGGCGCCCAGTTGCGGCGCCCCGGACACCAATCCGGTGGCGATGCCCGGTCCGAAGATGCCCAGCGCCAACAACGCCAGCGAGGCCAGCATGATCACCAGGGCATGGTTGAGCGACGGCTCGGCCGGGGTGGTCTGGAACTGGCCGAACAGGCCGGTGCCGATCCCGACGATCACCGCCAGCACCAGCACTTTCACCCCCGAGGACACCACGTTGCCGAGCACCTTCTCGGCCAGGAAGCTGGTCTTGTTCCACAGCGCGAACGGCACCAGCACGAAGCCGGCCAGCGTGGTCAGCTTGAACTCGATCAGGGTGATGAACAGCTGCACCGCCAGCACGAAGAAACTGACGATGACCACCAGCCAGGCCAGGAACAGCACCACGATCGGCGTCAGGTTGGAGAACACCTCCGGGAAGCCGGACATCTGGTTGATCTGCTGCAACAGCGGCGTGGCCGCATCGATCCCGGTCTTGGCCAGGTGGCCCGGCTGCAGGAAGGTGTGCAGGCTCAAGGTCGAGCCGCTGGCCTCCAACCCCAAGCCGGCGAACGAGCGGAACACGATGCCGGCCAGCCAATTGAAGTGGTTGAGGATGTAGGCGAAGGCGCCGACGTAGAGCACCTTGCGGATCAGCTTGGCCAGCACGTCCTCGCCCTGCCCGGTGGCATGGGCCATCGCCCAGGTGAGACCGGCCAGGGTCATGTCGATGGCGACCAGCGTGGCGGTCAAAAACGCCACCTCGCCGTGCAGCAGACCGAAGCCGGAGTCGATGTAGGTCGAGAACACGTTGAGGAAGCGGTCGATGACCGAGACGTCATTCATGACCCGTTCCCTCACTGCCCGTAGAAATCGACGGTCTGCGGCGTGTACGGCGTGCCGCTGCCCATGAAACGCTGCGTGATCGTGCGACCCCGTTCGGCGGCGGCCGCCTGCCGGGCCAGTTCCAGCGAGACGGCCCGTCCCTGGGTCAACTGCAACTGCTGCGCCTGGATCGCCTGCTTGGCCCGCAGAGCGAGCAGCTGATTGGTGGCCTGCATCGCCTGCAGCGCCCCGGTCGCGGACTGGCTCTTGCCCACCAGATCGCTCAGCACGCCTTCGTCGCTGGCGAGGTTCTGCGAGACCTGGGCCTGCACCTGCATCGCGGTGTGCAGGCCATCGAGCGTGTTCTGCCAGCGTTGCTGCGCGTCCTCGGCCATCCGGTCGCCGCTGACCGTGGCGGCGTACTGGTCCGGATACAGGCGCGCGAACTCGCTGTTCATGCGCTGGACGTTGTAGGCCAGACCCTGCGCCTGGCCGATCAACTGGGCGGTGGTCGCCAGGTTGGCGCGCAAGCGATCGACGACATCGGACGGCAGACGCGCAAGATTGCGCGACTGATTGATCAGCATCCGCGCCTGGTTCTGCAGTTGGGTGATCTGATTGTCGATCTGCTGCAGCGCCCGCGCCGCCGTCAGCGTGTTCTGCACGAAGTTGGAGGCGTCGAAGACAGGGAAGATGGCCCAGGCGCTCGGGCTGCCGAGCAGTCCGACAGCCAGAACGGCGACCAGCGCGAGGGACGACAGACGGAAACTCATGACACGACCTCCTGTGGGACCTGCCCGGCATCGGCCGAAGCCAGCAGTTCGGCCGCCCAGTCGAGACCACGCTCGCGCAGCCAGGCATCGGCAAAGCCCGAGGCGCCGGCCTGTGCCAACACCCGGTCGATGTCGCGCTGGTCCTGCGGCGTCGACGCGCCGGCGAAGGCCAGCGCCACCGGCCCCAGGTCCAGGTCGAACAGTCGGTTGCCCAGCCGCGACTGGTAGTAGTAGTCGCGCTTGGGCTCGGCGGTGGCGACGATCTCGATCTGCCGGTCGTTGAGTCCGAAGCCTTCGTAGATCGTGCGGATCTGTGGCTCGGTCGCCTGCGGGTTGGGCAGAAAGATGCGACTGGCGCAGCTCTCGACGATCGCCGGCGCGATGCTCGAATCCTTCACGTCGGCCAGCGACTGGGTGGCGAAGATCACGCTGACGTTCTTCTTGCGCAGCGTCTTGAGCCACTGACGGATACGTGCGGCGAAGACCGGATCGTCCAGGAACAGCCAGGACTCGTCGAGGATCAGCAGCGTGGGCGAACCGTCGAAGCGCTCCTCGAAGCGGGCGAACAGGTAGTGCAGCACCGCCATCGTGGCGGCCCGGCTGGCCATCAGGGTTTCCATCTCGAAGCCCTGCACGTCGGCCGTGCCCAAGCGGTCGTGATCGGCATCCAGCAGTGCGCCGTGCGCCCCGCCCAATACATAGGGCGCGAGCGCCTGACGCAACGTGTTGGACTGCAGTAATACCGACAACCCGGTCAAGGTGCGCTGCTCCACCGGTGCGCCGGCCAGACTGCCCAGCGCCGACCAGATCGACGACTTTTCGTCCGGTCCGACGCTGACGCCTTCCTGTGCCAGCCGCCCTTCGACCCATTCGCTCGCCCAGGCGCGATAGCGCTCCCGGTCGATGTGCGCAAGCGGCTGAAACGCGATCGTCTCGTCGGCGCCCAGGTCATAGTGCTCGCCGCCGAGCCCCAGGATGGTGGCGCGCATCGAACGCCCCATGTCGAAGGCGACGATGCGCGCACCCGGGTAGCGACGAAACTGCATGGCCAGCGTGGCCAGCAGCACCGACTTGCCCATGCCGGTAGGGCCCACCACCAGGGTGTGGCCGACATCGCCGATGTGCGTCACCAGCCGGAACGGCGTGGCGCCGTCGGTCCGGGTGACGATCAACGGCGGACCCTCCAGATGCGCATTGCGCGCCTGCCCCGCCCACACCGCCGACACCGGCATCAGGTGCGCGAGATTCAACGTGGAGACGATCGGCTGACGCACGTTGGCGTAGGCGTTGCCCGGGATCGAGGACAACCACGCCTCCACGGCGTTGAGCCGCTCGGGCATGGTCACGAAACCGCGGCCCTGGATGGCCCGCTCCACCAGTCGCTGCTTCTCGTCGGCCAGCGCGGCATCCGCGTCCAGCACGGTCACCGTGGCCGTGACGTAACCGTAGGCCACCTGGTCGCTGCCCAGTTCCTGCATCGCCGCGTCGGCGTCGGCCGCCTTGTTGCCGGCATCGGTGTCGAGCAGCGGCGCTTCCTGTTGGAAGATCGTCTCGCGCAACAGCGCCACGATGTTCTTGCGCTTGGCGAACCACTGCCGGCGCAGCCGTCCCAGCGCCCGCTCGGCCTCCGCCTTGTCCATGCACAGAAAGCGCGTGGACCAGCGGTAGGCGAAGCCCAGCCGGTTGAGGTCATCGAGGATCCCCGGCCAGGTCGCGGTCGGGAAACCCCGCACCGTCACCACCCGCAGATGCTGATCGCCGAGCAGCGGCGCCAGACCGCCGACCAGCGGCGTATCGACCAGCAAGGCATCCAGATAGCACGGCACTTGCGGCACCTCGATGCGATAGCGTCGCGTCGAGATGGTGTCGTGCAGGTAACTCAACGTCTCGGTGTCATCGAGCCAGGCGAGCTCCGGCATCACGCCGTCGAGCAAATCGAACACCCGATCGGTCTCCGCCGTGAACGCGTTCAGTCGTTCACGCCAGTCGACGGCGCCGGCGGGCGCGTTCTCGTAGAGCAGCCGCCCCGCCCGCGCCCGCGATTCCTCGGCCGGCAGATACACCAGTGTCAGGTGATAGACGCTCTCGAAGTGGCTGCCGGCGTCCTCGAACGCCGCCCGGCGTTCCTCGTCGACCAGCCACGACAGCGGCTCCGGGAAGGTCGAACGCGGGTAATCGGAGGTCGCCCGGCGCTCGGCCTCGACGAACAGCGCCCAGCCCGAGCCGAAGCGGCGCAGCGCATTGTTCAGCCGGGCGGTCGTGGCGACCAGTTCGCCGCGGGTCGCGCTGTCCAGGTCGGGCCCTCGGAAGCGCACGCTGCGCTGGAAGGAGCCGTCCTTGTTGAGCACCACGCCGGGGGCTACCAGCCCCACCCAGGGCAGCCAGTCGGCCAAGCGGTCCGGATACGGACGGTATTCGGCGAGATTCAACATGGCATCGCCCTCACACGTCCAGCAGCGACTTGTGCTTGAGGTGGCGGGCGAACACGGCCATGAACTGGGGGTCCAGGCGTGCGCCCCAGACCGCCAGCGCATGGCCGACAACGCCCAACACCAGCCCCGGAATCCACAATTGCAGGCCCAGCCCCACGGCCGCGGCCAGCGTGCCGTTGGCGATGGCCACGGTGCGCGGCGCCCCACCGAGCAGGATCGGCTCGGTCAGGGCACGATGCAGCGGCACCTCGAAGCCGGTGACGACGTCGGATTCCGTGTTCATGCCACCACCGCCCCGCCGGAGAAGCTGAAGAACGACAGGAAGAAACTCGAGGCCGCGAACGCGATCGACAGACCGAAGACGATCTGGATCAGCTTGCGGAATCCACCCGAGGTGTCGCCGAAGGCCAGTGCCAGGCCGGTGGAGATGATGATGATCACGGCCAGGATGCGCGCCACCGGCCCTTGGATGGATTGGAGGATCGACTGCAGCGGTGACTCCCAGGGCATGTTCGATCCCGCGGCGTGGGCGACCACCGACCACAGCAGCAGACAGACCATCAGCAGGATCACGGGCAAGGCCGAGCGCCAGGCAGGCAGCGGCCGAAACACGGGGACAGGTGTCATGACGGTTCTCCGGAAGGGTTGGAGGACGCAACGGAAGGTGACGGCAGCGGCAGGCCCAATGGGTCACTGAGCCGGTAGCCCGTCTCGTCGAACCCGATCACACGGGCGATGCCGTCGATACGGCGCGCGCGACCGCGGCCGGCGATGAACACGACCACGTCGACGGCCTCGGCGATCAGCGCACGCGGCGGATTCACCGCCACTTCGAGGATCAGCTGCTCCAGGCGCAGCAAGGCACCCAGCGCGGAGCCGGCATGGATGGTGGCGATGCCGCCCGGATGGCCGGTACCCCAGACCTTGATCAGATCCAGCGCCTCGCCGCCGCGCACCTCGCCGACCACCACACGGTCGGGCCGCAGCCGCATGGTGGCCCGCACCAACTCGCGCATGGACACCACGCCGGCGCGGGTGCGCAGCGGCACGTGGTCGCGTGCCGCGCATTGCAGTTCCACCGTGTCTTCGAGCACCAGCACGCGGTCGCCGCTGGTGGCGATCTCGGCCAGCAGCGCATTGGCCAGCGTGGTCTTGCCGGTGCTGGTGCCACCGGCGATCAGGACGTTCCGGCGCGCCATGACCGCATCGCGCAGGAAGCCGGCCTGCACGGCGGTCATGATGCCGTCGGTGACGTAGCGCTCCAGGGCGATCACACCGACCGCGCGCTTGCGCAGCGCGAACGCCGGTGCCGGCGCGGCCGGCGGCAGCACGCCCTCGAAGCGCTCGCCAGTCTCGGGCAGTTCGGCCGTCAACAGCGGCTGACCCCGGTGCACCTCGGCGCCCACGTGCGCGGCGACCAGGCGGATGATGCGTTCGCCGTCCTGCGGCGTCAGGGTCGCCCCCATCGGCGCCCGACCGCTGGAAAGCCGGTCGATCCACAGCGCGCCGTCCGGGTTGAGCATCACCTCCACCACGTCCGGATCGTCCAGCGCGGTGGCAATCAGCGGCCCCATCGCCGTGCGCAGCATGCGGACACGCCGGTCCAGTGAAGTGGTGGCGGATGATGCCGGTACGGCGCTCATGCGTCGCGCTCCCCGGCCTGGGCCGCGACCTCGTCCAGCCGTTCGCCGATCGCCTGGTCCGGCGGCTGCATTTCCTCGATGACGTCGCGCACCAGGCTGCGCCCGCGCAGCAACCGGCGACCCAGCTGTTCGATGAACTGCTCGAAACGCGCCCGGCCTTGGGCTCGGGCCGCGTCCTGATGCGCCTCGGGCACCGAGGTGCTGACGGTCAGGTAGTAGCGGATGAACAACGCCAGCGTCTCGATCTGGATGGACTGATCGCGCTCCAGACGTTCGAACTGACGCGACAGCCGATCCAGCCGCTTGGCCATCGCCGCCTCGCGCCGGTCGCCGGCATCCGGCGACAGCCAGGAGGCCAGCGCCGCGGCGACGATGGACGACTTGGAGACGCCCTTCTTCGCCGCCAACTCGTCGAGACGCCGGGCGTGCTCGGGCTGGATGAACAGGTTCAGGCGATAGCGGCTCATAGCGGTATCCCATCGTCAGGGTCCAGCTCGGCCATCCGCGCGTTGCGTTGCAGCCCCGGATCGAGCTGCGCCGGCGCCGACCACGCCTCGTCATCGAGCACGGTCAGATCGCTGACCGGCGGCTGCGGCGCACCGGGATCGGCGATGGATTCGGACAGCTCGGGTTGGCGGCGCGGACCGCCATCGTCGCCAGACGCATCGGATGCCGCCGCCTTGTCCGGCCGATCCGACACCGGCGGCGCCGCCCGATCACGCCAATCGTCCGGCCGCACCGGTGGCGCGTCGGCATAGCCACCCTCGGCCAGCACGGGCGGCGGCAGCACACGACACTGGAAGTTGGCGTCCTCGTAGTAGCGCAGCTTCCACGCCCGGATCGGCGCCACGCTGCCCACCATCACCACCGCCTCGTCCGGCGGCAGTTGCATCACCTCGCCGGGCGTGAGCAACGGCCGCGCCGTTTCCTGGCGCGAGACCATCAGATGCCCCAGCCACGGCGCCAGCCGGTGACCGGCGTAGTTGCGCTGGATGCGCAGCTCGGTCGCCGTACCCAGGGTCTCGGAGATGCGCTTGGCGGTGCGCTCGTCGTTGGTGGCGAAGGTCACCCGCACATGGCAGTTGTCGAGGATCGAATGATTCTGGCCGTAGGCCTTGTCGATCTGATTGAGCGACTGCGCGATCAGGAAGGCACGCAGGCCATAGCCGGCCATGAAGGCCAGCGCCGACTCGAAGAAATCCAGACGCCCCAGCGCGGGGAACTCGTCCAGCATCAGCAGCAGGCGGTGGCGACGCTCGATGCCGTCCGAGCCGTCCAGCGACTCGGTCAGGCGCCGGCCGATCTGGTTCAGGATCAGCCGGATCAGCGGTTTCGTGCGGCTGATGTCCGACGGCGGTACCACCAGGTACAGCGACACCGGATGCTCGGCGGCAATCAGATCGGCGATGCGCCAGTCGCAGCGCGAGGTCACCTCGGCCACCGTGGGATCGCGGTACAGCCCGAGGAAACTCATCGCGGTGGACAGCACGCCGGAGCGTTCGTTGTCGGCCTTGTTCAACACCTCGCGTGCGGCCGAGGCCACCACCGGATGGGGGCGTTCGCCCAGATGCCGCGTGGTCATCATTCGGCGCAGCGCCAGCTCGAACGGACAGGCCGGGTCGGAGAGGAAGTTGGCGACGCCACGCAGCGTTTTGTCCTCGCCGGCATAGAGCACGTGCAGGATGGCGCCGACCAGCAGGGCGTGGCTGGTCTTCTCCCAGTGGTTGCGCCGCTCCAGCGCGCCTTCCGGGTCGACCAGGATGTCGGCGATGTTCTGCACGTCACGCACCTCGTGCGCACCGCGCCGGACCTCCAACAGCGGGTTGTAGGCCGCCGAGCGGGGATCGGTGGGATTGAACAGCAGGCAGTGCGAGAAGCGGGCCCGCCAGCCGGCGGTGAGCTGCCAGTTCTCGCCCTTGATGTCGTGGATCACGGCCGAGGCCGGCCAGCTGAGCAGCGTCGGCACCACTAGGCCCACGCCCTTGCCCGAACGCGTCGGCGCGAACGTCAGGACGTGCTCGGGCCCGTCGTGACGCAGGTACTGCCGGTCATGCCGGCCCAGGAAGACACCGCGGGGCGCGACCAGTCCGGCACGACGAATGTCGACCGCCTCGGCCCAATGCGCAGAGCCATAGGTGGTGACCTGTCTGGACTGGCGTGAGCGCCAGACCGACATCCCGACCGCGACCGCGCTCGCCAGCAGGCCACTGCCGCCGGCGACCGCTCCACCGATGGCGAAGATGCGCGGTGCGTAGGCATCGAAGGCGAACCACCATTCGAACAACCGCCAGGGTTGATAAATCGGTGTGCCGAACGCCTCGAACCAAGGCGATCCCAAACGCAGTTGGTAACCCAGGGCGGCTGCTGTCCACTGCGTGGCGAGCCACACGCCGGCCAGCACGATGCCGAAGACGACACCCACTTGTCCGAACAGCACGCCCTGACTCTGCATCGCCGCCACCGATTTTTCCTCCATGCCATGCGGCACAGGGACGTGCCGTATGGGGGAGATTCGGTGCCGAAGTGAAGACGGTCAAAGGCCATTATGGCCGTAAAAATGGCTGGAATGGCCGTAATTCAAGACAGAGCGAAAAGAGGAAAAATGCGGCGTACCTCGGCGTCTTCCGGCGCTGAAGGCAAAAACAGGAAAAACGAGGGATTCGTCGGCCGTCAGAACTTCGGCGACGATTTGGGCGGCGTGTAGGGCGTTTTGCCGTTTCCGAAGAAACGCCGGTTCGTGGCCTTCGCGACGCGGGCACAGACAGCACCACCCACCTGGGAGCGGTTCTCGTGACACTGTTCCCGCAGTTCCTGCAATCGCTTGGGATGGGCCACCAGGAACGCCACGGAGGTGTCGGATGACGACGAGCCCGAGCTACAGCCGGCCAAAATCACCAACACAATCAGCAGCAGTATTTTCATGTCGTCAACCTCCGCTCCGCATCAAGCGAAGCAACGCGTTCGACGAAGCGCTCCAGGCTCTCCGGAGCTTCCGCATCAGGGCGCAACAACCAGGTCGTCAGCACCGCCTTGCGATCCAATGGGCGGGCTACGATGCCCGATTCCCGGCAGGTCTGGATCTGCGATGCACCGGCCAGCCCCAGGGCATAGCCGGCCGCCACCAGTGCCATCATCAGGTTCAGGGACTTGACCTGTTCGGTCACCAACGGCACCTGATCGACACTTCTCAGAATGCGGTCGACCTGGCGACAATACCCTTCGCAATACTCTGGATCGCCCATCACCAGCGGGTAGCGCAGCACCTCTTCCAACGGAATGGTCTTGTGCGCCAGCAACGGATGCCGCGCCGGTACGGCGACACGTAAAGGTTCGCTCCATGCCGGCACGGCCAGGATCCCGTCGTCCACATCGGCCGATTGCGCGAAGCCAAGGTCATACAGATCCTCGTGCAGCCCCTTGAGTTGCTGTGCCAGCGGCACCTCGAAGAAGCGGATGGCGACGTCCGGCTCGTCCTGGCGACACAGCGCCATCAGTCGGGACAACCGTTCCGGCGATATGCCATCCGACAGCGCGATCCGCAGTTGGCTGTGATAGCCGGCCGCGGCGTCCTGCACGCTGGCCCGTGCCTGATCCAGAGCGGTAAACACGTACGGGACACGCTCCAGAAACAGCCGCCCCGCCCGCGTCAGGCGCGTGCTGCGCGTGGTGCGGGCAAACAACAGCGTGCCCAACTCCTCTTCCAGTTCCTTGATCGTACGCGACAGCGGCGACTGGTCGACATGAAGCCGCTCCGCTGCACGAGCAAAGTGCAGTTCTTCAGCTACCGCAAGGAAACACCGTAGGTGACGTAATTCCATACTGCCATCCCAGCCTCAACCTTGCCCTCAAGGACGATTCTCATATTTCGACTTCAACCGTAAGATGACAATTCAAACTGGTGGTCAGCGGCTATCGGCGATGGCGGCGCGTTCCGTATTTGCGAGAAACAGCACGGCGGCGAGCGCGAGAGAAAAGAGACCTGCCGCGCTGACGAAGGTGATGCGATATCCACCGATTTCGGTAACCGCTTTCGTCAACACGCCCTGAAAACGACGAATGCCTATCATTAAGGGTTCCGCCGGAATCTATGTCGAGCGCCCATCGCAGACTGCCTGTCAAGCGCGCCCGACCTGAAGTAGGTGGCCTGGTCTCATAACTGCGAAATGCCGCCGTCCACGACGAGTTCCGCGCCGAGCACATAGCTGGACTCGTCGCTCGCCAAATAGAGCGCGGCGGCGGCAATATCGCCGGCCTCGCCGATCCGGCCCATCGGGACGGTCGCCGCCGCCTGTTCCCGAAACGCCTGAAGCTGTTCGGGGCTACGATTTCGGCCAATGAGCGGCGTATCGATAAAACCAGGGCTGATCGCGTTGACACGAATTTTCCGCTCGAGGAACTCACGCGACCACGTTCGGGCCAGCGACCGTACCGCTGCTTTCGAGGCGGACAGCAAGGACAAGCCCGGCCGGCCGACATGGATGATGAACGAGCTGGTGAGGATTACCGATGCGCCTTCTCTTAAGATTGGCGCTATCGCCTGCATCGAGAAGAAGACCCCTTTTACATCGATGTCCATGATCTCGTCATAGCGGGCCTCGTCGGTCTCGGAGAGCGGCGTGCCATAGGCTATGCCTGCATTGGCGCAGAAGATGTCTAGCCCGCCGAAGGTCTCAGCCACCTTTTCACTCACCGCCTGCATGTCGGCCACCGACCGCGCGTCCGCGCGCAGGGTCAAGGCATCCTCCCCAAGTTCGGCGCGCACTTCGTCGAAGCGGCCGGTATCGCGTCCGGTTACGGCGACGCGCGCACCCTCGCGAACGAAGCGTTTCGCGGTGGCAAGGCCGATACCACTGGTGCCGCCGGTAATAAGCGCAGTCTTGTCTTTCAGTCTCATATCTATTCTCCTTCCCTCGGCGAGGCGTCAATTGCAGCAGCGGCTTTGCGGGCGGCTGCGGCTATACGCCGTTCGGCGTCGGCAAGTGCTGGGGACAGACGGGCCCGTACGGCTTCGATGATTTGCGGTGGCGCCGTCTCGGGCAGCCCCGCATCAAAAGGCGGTTCAGGCGCGTACTCCAGCAGGAGCTGCACCCTCTGCGCGGCGTCCTCCCCTCGCAATTCCGCTATCAAAGTCAGGGCGAAGTCTATCCCCGCGGTGATGCCGCCACCGGTGATGACGTTGCCGTCGCGCACCACGCGACCCGCATCGGGGATCGCTCCAAAAGCCCGCAAAAGGCCTCGAAAAGCCCAGTGGCTGGCGGCACGTCGCCCCGTCAACAGTCCGGCTGCCGCGAGGATCAGCGATCCCGTGCAGACCGAGGTCACATGTGCGGCCGTCCCCGCAAGACACCGGATCGCATCCAGGAAACGCGGATCTTCCAGCGCCGGAACGCAACCCAGCCCGCCGGGCACCAGCAGGATGTCGCAGGCCTCGATCGCCGCGAGATCGGCCAGCGCGCCAAAAGTGAGTCCGTCGACTGTAAGGTCCTGCCCACCGAGCGTGGCAAGAGTGATCTCCATCTCCGACAGCGCGCGGAGAACCTGGTAAGGGCCTGTGAAATCGAGTGGGGTCACGCCCTGATAGATCGGTATAACGACATTCGTCATGGTTTGCACTCCTTCTGCCCCGCAGTTTGCTGAAAAACAGATATGGCAGAAAGGACGCATATCCCTTACTTTAGGACATTATGCATAACGTCGGATTTTTTCTTTACCCGGGGCACCAGATCCTCGACCTCGCGGGACCTTTCGCTGCCTTCGAATCCGTAGCGAAGATCGCGGGGCGGCCGCTCTACGCATTGGAGGTCCTTTCGAGTGCGGGCGGGGCCGTGCAAGGAAGCGGCGGCGCCCATGTCGACAGCGTGTCTGCGCAAAAGGCCGCCGTCGAAACGCTGCTTGTCGTCGGGGGAGAGATTGCACCTATGCTCGCGCCGAATCAGGTCGCAGCCGTCTCCGCGCTCGCCCGCAGAACGCCGCGCGTTGCCAGCGTTTGCACCGGAGCCTTCCTGTTGGCCGAGGCGGGACTTTTGGCGGGACGCCGCGCGACAACACATTGGCGGGTCGCGCAGCGCCTGCAGCAAGCGTATCCGGACATCCGGGTCGAAGCCGACCGTATTTTCATCGCCGATGACGGCATCTGGACCTCGGCCGGGATCAGCGCGGGCATCGACTTGGCGCTAGCGCTGATCGAGGCAGATCATGGAATGGAGATGGCGCGCGAAGTGGCGCGGGAGTTGGTTGTCTATCACCGCAGGTCGGGAGGACAATCGCAGTTCTCGCCGCTCTCGCAGATGGAGCCCGAGTCGGACCGCATCCGCCTTGCACTCGCCTTCGCGCGCGATCATCTGCCCGAGCCTTTGCCGATAGAACGGCTGGCCGAAGCGGTTCACCTGAGCCCGCGACAGTTCGGCCGCGCTTTCCGCCGGGAGACCGGCGAAACTCCCGCCCGGGCAGTGGAGCGCCTTCGTGTCGAGGCCGCCCGAATACGTCTACAGGATGGATCAGAACCGGTGGAGCAGATCGCACAAGCGGTGGGTTTTACCGACCCAGAGCGTATGCGCCGTGCCTTCGTCAAACTTTGCGGCATGCCTCCGCAGGCAGTTCGCCGCACCGCACGGAGGGAAGCCAGCAATACGCCGCCCGACTGATGCTCGCAGGCAGGCAGCACGGAGATTACTTGTGCTCTTCGCGTTGGCGGGTAGCCGCTTACACAAGATCCAGGACACGCCCTCACCCCAACGCTCCGCCAACGAGCTTACGCTTGCTCCGTAAGCTCAATGAATCGCAGAGATGTGTCGGTTGCTACCATGGCGGGGTGTTGCGTCGCGCGCCAATATCCTGGTCGCTGGCGACGCCTCGACCCGCAGGGCTAGGCTGACCAATGCGCTGCTCACCGAGGTCGCCAAGACCGCCGATCGCGTCGTCACCATTGATGTACGCGCGAACTGCAATGTGCAGCGCCCAATCTCATCGCCATGCGCACCAAAAACGGCGGGGCCTCGCTCTCTGATCTCGTTCTTTGCGCGCTGCGCCTTCGCCACGATCGCATTCCGGTCGGCGAGGTGCGAAGGCCAGAAGCCCTCGACAAACTCAAAGCCTGGTGCACCGGCTACCCGGGCGGTGGCGGCATGATCCACGCGGACAGCGATTACCATCCCGCGAGCGCTGGTCCAAGACAATGCACTGCAGTTGACTGATCAATCACTCATGTTTAAAATTGCGTCAAAGGAGATGCACCGTGGCTCGACCCCTTAGCGTGGAAAAGAGGGACGCGATTTTGGCTGCCGCTACTCGCGTCATAGCGTCCCAGGGGCTGGGCGCGTCGACCGCTTCGGTCGCCAAAGAGGCAGGCATCGCGAACGGATCGCTGTTCACCTATTTCCCCACAAAAGCTGACCTCCTGAACCGACTTTACATTGAATTGAAGCAGGATATGGCTACGGCCGGGATGATGGGGGTACCAACTGGCCAAGGACCGCGAGATCAGATGCGACATGTATGGCGGTGCTGGCTGAAATGGGGGTTGATAGCCCCAGAAAAACGAAAAGCACTCGCGCACCTTGCGGTCTCTGAAGATCTTACGGCTGAAAGCCGCCGGCTTGGCGCCAAAGCCATGAGCGACATCGCTTTGTTGCTGGCAGACGTGTTGAAAGAGGGACCAATGTGCGATGCCCCTTTCTCCTTCGCCGTTGCGATGATGAGCGCCATCGGAGACGCCGCTCTCGATGCCGCAATCAGCGATCCCGAGCAGGCAGAAATGTATGGAACTCTCTCTTTCGAGGCTTTCTGGCGAGCGATCACCTAAGTTTTTTGCCTAAAAATGAGTGACTAGACAGTCTTACAAACATGTTTAATGGAGGTATCATGACTACGAGCACTGCCAAAGCTTATGTGATCACCGGTCCGACATCAGGTATCGGCCGGCTGACTGCGCTGGAGTTGGCAAAACACGGGACCGTCATATTGGTGGGGCGCGACCGAAACAAGCTCGCCGACGTCCAGGCGATAATCGGACGCCGTGGTCAGCAAGCTGAGGCATTCACGTGTGACCTGTCAGATATAGCCAGCGTACGTCGAGCGGCAGCTGAGATCATCGCTCTCGACCTGCCTATCGCAGGATTACTGAACAACGCTGGCATGGTCCAAGGCAAGCCGACTAAGAACGCACTCGGTTGGGATATGACGTTCGCCACCAATTACCTTGGCCCATTTGCATTTACAGAGGCGCTGGCGCCGCATCTTCCCGAAGGCGCCCATGTCGTGTTCGTTGCCTCCGGCGTCGAAGATCCCGAGCGCACGCCCGCCGTGAAAGCCGGCTATCGAGGAGGGCGCTTCTTATCAGTTGCTTCGAGCATACAGGGCGAATGGGAACCTGGTGGATCAAAGCTACCTGGCGGGGACGCATACGCAACCTCCAAACAGTGCGTGCTCGCCGCGACGCTCGCACTTGCTCGAGAGAACAAGCGCCTGCTCTTCAATGCGATCGAGCCAGGTTTCACCCCAAACACCGGCCTAGTGCGCGAAGCACCAGCCGCCGTGCGATTTGTTATTCAACGTCTGCTTCCGCTCCTGGCACCTTTCCTGAAATATTGGAGCACCCCTAAACGCGCGGCTCGTCTGGCGACCACGGTGCTGACAGACACGTCGACTACGACCGGCGTTTATTACGGCGACGATGGCCAGCCAATGGCAGCCTCCTCACGGGCCCGGAATCCGGAATTCCAAGACGAATTGGTCGCGCAGACGCGCATCTTGCTTGCCACCGTTCCAGCATAAGGAAAGTTCCATGGCCACACTTAGCAGAACTAATGACACATCTCTGGCGCTTGTCACGGGCGCATCCTCTGGGATTGGACGGGCGTTCGCCAAGCGGCTGGGCGAAGCGGGATACGACCTAGTAATAACTGGTCGTCGACAAGAGCGGCTTGAGGAACTTGCCGGTTCACTGCCGAATGTTGCGGTGACCCCCGTCGTCGCCGATCTTGCCACGGAGGAAGGCGTGGCTACCATCGCGGCCATTTGCGCTGAAGAACCTTTGACCGCGTTGATCAACAACGCAGGCGTCGCGCACTATATGCCATTTACCGAACTGCCTGCCGACAAAGCGAACGAACTCCTGCACGTCAAGGTCGTCGCCCCGACCATGCTGGCCCGAGCAGCCGTGCCGGGCATGGTGGCGCGGGGCAAAGGCACCATCGTGAACATCTCGGGCATGTTGGCCTTCAGCGGGCCGGCGCCGCTCACCACGCTACCGCTCCGCCGAGCAGTTTACACCGCGACCTTGGCTCACCTTGTCGCGCTTTCGCAGACGCTGCACGAAGAACTGAAGAGTCAGGGAGTACGCGTGCAGGTGGTCTGCCCGGGCGTCGTCGCGACTGAGTTCCACGAGCGGCAGGGTCTTGATCTTAGCGCGGTGCCACGCATGTTGCCGGACGACGTCGTAACGGCTAGCTTACGCGGGCTTGAGCTTGGCGAGGTCGTCTGCGCTCCCGGGGTGGAAAAGGCTAATTTGCTCGCTGATGTATCAAAGGCAGAACTCGCCGCTTTCGGATCGCAGTCGCCTCAGCTGGCTCTGCGCTATCGTCCAGCGTGACGGGACGCGCGATTCTGTCGGAATGTGTCAAGCACACTTCGCGGATCGACAACCATCGTTTGCCGCCGAGTGAGGGCACAGTCATGTTCGCAACGAACCGACCAATTGAACGGCAACCGAAAGGAGTAACAACCTTTGAGCCGCTGCCGAGTGAATAGCCCCAAGGGGGCCGGGTTCTGTGATGCCTCGACGTCAGGCCCTACAATTAGCTTGGGGGCGTTGCGTCCTCGCGCGATGCGGCATCAGCAATGCAGTCTCGAACCCACTTCTGCATGGGTGGCTGTCATTGCGGCGGTGCCAGCACAGCGTGAAAGGAAGTGGTTCAAGTTTCAGCGGTCGCGCAAGCAGACGGGGGCGTCCGTCAATATCGCGAAAGGTGACGCCTGATCGAGGCGGCACGCTGGGGAATCGGCATTGTGTCCGTCAAAGAAATGGTCGGTGGCCGTGACTTCTCCGCCGGCTCGCGGGTTCAGGTTCTGCCGGATTGGCGGTGCGAGAGTGACGGAGACAACCATCTGGTCCGCCCCTCGGCCCGCTTCACCCCGGTGCGGACCGAGGCCTTCATCCAGTAGATAAACGCAATGTTTGCGGATGGGCTACCTCGGGAAAGACAAATTGTCCGTAGCGACAACATCGTGATGGGCCGAAAACTGCCCTGATCATTGCCTCCGCCATGAATAAGATGGACCCGACGTCAATACGCCGACGTCAGCAACGTGAACTCAGCGACCACTGCCAAAACCCGGTGAAGCCCGCAAGCGGGCGATATCACGTGCGGGCGGTTCTCCGAAAAGGCGGCGATACTCGCGGCTGAACTGCGACGAGCTTTCATAGCCCACGCGCAAGGCCGCAGTCGCGACATCGATATTCTGGACCAACATCAAGCTGCGTGCGTCCTGCAGACGGAGCTGCTTCTGGAATTGCAGCGGCGTCATAGCCGTCACAGCGCGAAAATGTTCGTGCAGGCTCGACGGACTCATCCCTACTTCCACGGCGAGCCTTTCAATGCTGAACCGCTCCCGGAAGTTCTTGCCAATCCAGGCGATCGCGCGGCCGACCTGAGCAACCCGCCCTTGACTGGAGGTGATATTGCGCATCCTGGCACCGTCAGGGCCGGCGAGCAGACGATAGAGAAGTTCCTGTTCCGCGAGCGGCCCGAGCACGGGCAGCGCCGCCGGATCATCGAGCAGGCGCAGCAGGCGTAGCGCCGCATCAAGCAGAGCAGCGTCGGCGTCGGACACCGTCTTGCCTATGGGTTGAAACGACGTCTCCGGCGGCGCCGGCACGCGCAGCGCCAGGTCCCCCAGCATCACCGAATCGAAATCGATAAACAGGCAGAGATACGGGTTTGCAGGCGTCGCCTCGACCACATGCCCCGTCACCGGTAGATCGTAGGTCACTACCCCGTAGCGGCCGGGTGCATATCTGAACACATGGTCGCCGAGCGTGACCTCCTTTTGCCCTTGGGCGACGAGGCACAGTTGCGGCCGGTAAACATTCGGCATCGGCACCGTCACCGTAGAGGATCGAGCAAGCATCATCCGTTCGATCGGGGTGGCGTGGAAGCCATCCTTCGGGGCGTGTCGCGCGATTAACGAAGAGATTTCGGTCAGCACTTCCATGAAACCAGCATCTCGCATTCATGGAAGAGCGGCAATGCGAAACGCGGCTTCTGGAGGATCGTGCAGTAATCCCGGCGCATCAGGCTAACGTTGAATTTTGCCGAGGCTCATGATGTCAGCATCGCCTGGGTCACAGCAAACCTAACGGCTGATCAAGTAAGGAGTGAACATGACAATCGGTAATCTAAGGGTCCCTGCGGTCGCACTGGGGACCTGGGCTTGGGGTGACAGTGGCGAGACCGGTAATGGCTACTTCGGCAGCACCTTCACTCGGACTGGCCTGGAAGAACTTGCCGACAAAGCGCATGCAGCCGGTTTCACCCTATGGGACACCGCCGTGGTGTACGGCATGGGTCATTCAGAAACCGTACTCGGGGAGGTGCTGAAACGCTATGCCCGCAGCGAGTACCAACTCTCGACGAAGTTCACCCCGCAGGCCGCGGGAACCAGCGATGATCCGGTAGCGGACATGCTGGAGCAGAGCCTTGCGCGCCTCGGCACCGACTACATGGACCTTTACTGGATTCACAATCCGGCCGATGTGGCGCGGTGGACTCCGCGCCTGATTCCGCTGCTGAAGAGCGGAAAGGTCAAACACGTTGGCGTCTCAAATCATAACCTCAGCGAAATCGAACTCGCCAACCAGATCCTAGGAGAAGCCGGGTTCCGGGTCGAAGCCATCCAGAACCACTACAGTCTCCTTCACCGCAGTTCCGAGAACGCTGGCGTCTTGGATTACTGCCATAACCAAGGCATCCCCTTCTTCGCCTATATGGTGCTCGAACAAGGCGCCCTGAGTGGCAAATACAGTCCAGAAAACCCGCTGCCAGAAGGCAGCGCCCGGGCAAAGACCTACAATGGCATGCTGTCCCGGCTAAAGGCCCTGACCGACAAGCTCGCTTCAATCGGCCACGAGCAACGTGCAGCAGTTCCCGATGTCGCGACAGCTTGGGCCGTCGCCAAAGGCGCGAAGCCGATCATCGGCGTCACCAAGCCCGACTACATCGATAGCCTGATCCGAGCCAGCGCCATGGTGCTCTCAAGCGACGATATTTTGGAGCTGGAAGCTCTCGCTGACGCCGCTAACGTAAGCACCCGCGGCTGGTGGGAACAAGAAATGTAAGTTAGAAGGAGTCGTTTTCGGGAGGGAGCGAAGCCGCGCTGTAGCACTGTCGATAGCGCGCGACTTCGCCGCTGGCTCAGGTTCTGCGGGATTGGGGTAGAACAGCCAATACCGGCGCACAGCTGAGCGATCAGCGTCACCTGCTGATGGAGAATCGCCGCGGCCTGATGCCCGACTGAGCCCGGCCACCGGGCATGGCGAACGCGAGACGGCATCGGCGATAATGGACGAACTCAACGGGTGCGGACGGCGCACGCTGGCGGTCGACAAGGGCTATGACACCGCCGACTTCGTGGCCAGTTGCTGGGAGCGTCGCATCACGCCGCATGTGGCGCAAAACACGACCCACCGGCGCAGTGCGATCAATCGCCGCACCACCCGCCACGGTGGTTACGCGGTGAGTATCAAGATCCGCGCATGGATCGAAACCCACTTCGGCTGGATCAAGTCGGCGGCCGGCATGCGACAGGTCAAACAGCGCGGTCATGCACGTATACAAGCGCTGTTTCAGATGGCCGTGGCAGCTAGCAACCTGATCCGCTTGCGCGGCCTGCTGGCGGCGGAGCTCAACGGATGAGCCCGACGACAGGCAAGGTGCGCCCGGGCTGCGCAAAAAGCGCTGCAAAGCCACACGAAAAGCGCTTCGTGGGGCGGACATCGCACATCGACGACGCGAAGACACAACGCATGGTGCGTGATTTCGACTTCATCGTGCGAATTTCAACAAGCTGCTAGTGACCGCCTTACACCGCCGCAAGCTGTGGCTGGGCCGAAAGCCAATTCCGACGTTTGTCGCGCGGCGCGGCGAACCGCCTGCTGGGGCAGACTACAAAGCTTGACGAAAGCTCGGAGCGTACGCTCCGGATCGGTGAACCTCGTCGCACGGGCAATTTGCGCCACCGAATCCAAGACCGCCAGCCGCTGAATTGAACTGCTCTCTCTTAGCACAGACGCGCGCTGACATACGCCCTCATGTGCCGCGACGCAAATTGAGGGAAATACGTCCTTTCAGCCGCACTTCAGTCGCGATAATAATATCTGGTCGATAACCAGTGTGGCCGACGTGACAACAAAAGCACCATCCGCGACTGAAGACATTGAGCTCCCCCGAAGCCGGCCTCTCGCACCCCGCTATTCGCAAACCAGAGGCCGTCTTGTCGCCAGACGCTGAATAGTTACCGACTCACAAATACATTTCCCAAAAAACGGAGCGCTTGTGATGATGATGGAGCATGTATCCCCCTTTCTAGATGGTATGCGTACTCGGAACCCCGATGCTCTTTCCGAGCATCTCGCAGAACATGTGGTGTTGGAGAGCCCGATCTTTACGGAGCCGTTCATCGGTAAGGAGGCTGCGCTCGGTGTCCTCAAAGTTTTGCTATCGGCCATCGACGAATTCGAGGCTATGGAGATCATTGCCGGAGAAAACCGTGCCGCCATCATGCTGCGAATCCGCGCAGGAGGCGTGGAGGTCACCGGCGCCGATGATCTGACCATCGACAGGGATGGCCGGATCGCGAAGATGTCCATCCAGTGGCGCCCATTGGAAAAGATCGTCGCCATCCAGCAGCGCCTCGCTCCGCTGATCGGCGCGCCGAAGCTTGGGCTCGTCGAAATATAGACGTTCCTGACTATAAGCGAAGCTTAGCCGGCTCATGATTTGAAGACCCATCGACCCGGGATAATGAACGTCGTGATACGCACGGCGTTTTGTCACGAAAATCAAAGAGGTGCAGATACAAAGCCGGACCTGTCACTGGCATAGTAAGGGCCGTGAATGCCATTTCCGAGGTGACCATTCAGGTTTTGGTTGCCGACCGTCGCCGGCAACCAACCACCACCCGGGTGGTTGAACTGGCGGGTGTCTTCCGTAGGTGCCATGTTCCATTACTCCCCACACAAGCAGGCGTTGATCTACGCCGTGAATGCCCCACCGGCTAAAGCCGGTGGCTTCAGTTTACGGCTACTGGTCGGAAGGCCTCGCGTCCGACACCATCGACTCTACCGGGCACCGGCCGGAACCGATGATACTCGGACTTCATGTTCCTTGCGCGACAGCGGGCGCCGGGGCGCTTGTTTGACTAATCAAGAGAATTCTTGTGATTATATACCAAGCTCAGCTTCGAGCTTTTTCTAGCATGGATTGCCTACGTGTCTAGTCAGATCCACCGTGTATGGGCTGAAAATCCGGATAGCGCCGGCGACAAATTGGTCGCCGATACTGACTAGCTGAGCTTCGTACACAATCAAGAACAGCATTGATTAATCAAGAACAGCATTGATTGACGAAATTCGGGAGGCAGCAGAGAAGTGAAGACTGTGCTATCCGGAAAACGGTCAGTGCTTCAACCGAGACCCAGATGGTGCGACCGAGCGATCTCCCAAGACACGCCACCGCCGCGTACTGTGGCGGCGAGTTGCTGGCCCAACCGCTGTTCGATCACCGGCTTCCATGGCACCAGGCTGAACCCCATGCCATCATCAAGTATCGCGTAGCACCCGCTGGCGAGCATCACCGAGCGCCTGTAGATACCAGCCACGCGCTGGCCGTCGGCCACAGGGCGATGCTCCAGGCCGGTATCGGCGGCAATGTCCTTGGCGGCTTGAACCAGCTCCCGGTTGCGCAGCGTGCCCAGCAGATTGCGACCCAGGATCACGCGCTGCCCGCGCCGTTCGGCCAGTCCTTGTTCGATCAGGAAGTCGGCACGCTGGCGTAGCGCCTCCTTGACCTCGCCACCGAAACCCATCTCGCTCGATTCCCTGCCGCCACCAACCAACTGTTGATCCAGCCATGTAGCACCGATCACACGGGCTTGTCGCTCGATGGGCAAGTGCGATTTGATCTCTACCGAGGCACCACCGCCCAGGCCTTGCATGTCGTACTGGCGGCCGCGTTCGGCCAGATTCTCCGGCACACGCCAGATACCTTCGGCGATACGCTCCACGATGCCGGCTCGACGCAGGGCTTCGAGCCGGCGCACGTGCGCGGCCACCAATTCGCGCGGATCACGGTCGGGTGCCGTTTGGCCCTGGGCGACGGCAAGATGATGGTCGGTGCGGTAGATGCCCTCCTCTGCCAACGCGGCAATGTTGCGATCCGCCGCACGTACGCCGGCCGAATCTTTCACCTCCACCACCGCGCCGGCCGGGTATCGCTCCAGTTCCGCACGCGGAGGCAAAGCGACGTAGTGCGCCATGCCGTCGATTCCGTCGACGATCAGGTAACCCTTGTCGTACAGCTCGTCAGCCAAGCCCTTGGCCGCCACCCGGCCGACGATGGGGCGACCCTCCTTGCCCGGCTGGAACACGGCCAGTTCACGCTGACGGCCACGCATGGCGCGCTGCATCGTGCGGATGATGTCGCCGCGCTCGCCCATGGCGCGCAGGGTCGGCTCGGCCTCCGCATAGATCGCCCACATGCCGGGCCGCTGCTCGACCGCCAGCCCCATGCGCTGCAAGCGTTGCAGGCGCCCGATCAACATCTGTCGCCGAGGTTGCAACCCGGCGGTGGCGAGGCGCTCGACGTGCACCCGGCCGTCATCGGCCGCCTCGCGTTGCAGGGTGCGGTCCAGCCCGGTCCACCGCTCCTGCTCGACCTCACGTTGCCGGGCCTGTTGGATTTCCCGTTCCGTACGTGGCCCCAGCCATTCGGTGGCCAGTTCCGCTGCCCGCTGGCGCATGCCATGGGCGACGTAATCACGCGCGATGATGAGGTCCTTTCCGGTGTCGTCCCGTCCACGCAGGACGACGTGCGTATGCGGATTGTCCGTGTTCCAGTGGTCCACCGCGACCCACTCCAGGCGCGTGCCCAAATCGGCTTCCATCCGGTTCATGAGATGCCGGGTGTAGGTCCGCAGATCGTCGAGCTGCTCGGCGTCCTCCGGCGAGACGATGAAACGGAACTGGTGCCTGTCATCGGCGCTGCGCTCCCTGAACGCATCGAGGTCAGCGGCATCGGTCGTCGGCCCGTAGGCATGACCCGGCCCACCCTGGCGATCGACACCCTCGCGCTCGATGTAGCGCAGATGCGCCGCGGTCGAGCGCGGCCCGGCCTTGGTCAGATTGACCAGGCGCGCCTTGATGGTCACGCGCCGCGCATTGGCGCTCAATGAGCGTCCGGCGAAGCGCGCCGCCACATGACCGCGTCCCAGTCGGGCACCGGGTCGCCGGCCGGCTTTTCCCGCCGCCCTTCCGAGCTGTGTGCCGGCTTTTTGGGTCTGGCGCAGCACCCGGTTGACGAAGGTGTCGCTACGTCGTTTCGGCGCCCCGGGGCGAAGACGGAAATCGTCGTCCTCCTTCCGGCTCATGGCGCCGCCCCTTCCAACATCAGCGTAGTCAGGCGGACGAAGCACGCGCTTTCGCCAACGCCCATGCGGCGTTGCGGACACGCGCGGCACGCGGATACCCCCGGCGCGTGCCGCGCCACCCCCACGTGCAGACCGGCCTTTCGTGTCACGGCGTGCCGCGACCTTTTATCTTGCCTTCCGCCCTGGCTCCTCGCCCTCGCTCCGAACACCGGTGGCTCTTTGCTGCGGCTTGGCGTGTCGCCGGCTCGCCGGCCGACGCCGTCGGCGCGGCCCGCCGGGGACGGAAGGCAAGATGTCTGCACGTGGGAAGCGCGCACCGCATGCCGCGCGACATACAGCGCACACGCGACTTCAGGGCATGTGCGACGACACGGCACCTGACCACGAAATGGCACCCGGGATGACTCGACGATGTACAAGGCGTCGACGTGCCTCATGGCTGCTTCTCCAGCCAGATGGGGTGCGCAATACCGAGCACGGCCGAGGTACGTACCGGACCGAAATAGCGGCTGTCGTACGACGCCGGATTGGACGTGCTGAGCAGAAACAACTCGCCGGCATGAAGGCGTCGGCAATGATTCCAGGCGTGCAGCGGACGGCCACGCCCATCGACAGACAACACGGCGGCAACGGGCCGACCGTCGATGCGCACCACCCCACCTGTGACACACACTTTCTCTGGCGCCACCGCCGCCACCGGCTTGAGCAAAGGCACCTGCCGAGGCAGGTAGTCGCGCCGCGCCGCCAATACGGCCGCCGCGTGCGGCAACCAGGCCAGCACGACGCTGTCCACCGAAATGGCATGGGCCCCACGGACAAACGGATGCACGGCGTACCACCCCACCGGAACACTGTCGGACGGGTTGTAGACCAGTCGTGGCACTGGCGCCCCGAACGTGGCCCAGGCCAGTGCGGCCAAGCCACCTATGGCCAGTCCGACCAGGATGAGTCGAGTCCGCCGCTGCGAACGCGGCAAGAGGTGTGATCCAGACGTCATTGCAGCCTCCTCCCCGTCCGCCAGACGGCATGCCGCTCGGCGCTGTAGACCGGCAACGGCTGATGTGCCGCAAGCCGGTTGCCGAGCGTCCGCCAATACGTGGGCGCGACGTTCGGCAAGGCGATGCCTTGCGCCTCGATGGCGTCGATCAGCATCAGCACGGTATGCACCGTCTTCAGCCCCTCGGCCCGCAGCAGCACGCGTGCCCCGGGCCGCACGCCTGGGATGCGCTGGGCCTCATGCCACAGGCCGCTGGCCTGCAGCACCATGAGCTGCCGGCGCACCGTGCCGTAGGCATTGGCGCGCCAATAAAGGCGGCCGAAGATGGCCCCAGACCGGAACCATGCCACCCGTCGCGAGCGCTCCAAATGCTCCACGCGCGCCGGCGCACCAAAGCGCAGGGACACCGCGAGGCGCTGTGGCACATGGACGAGGGACACCCGCGTCAACGGCGTGTCGTCCATCAAACCTGCTCGGGCATGTGGTTCAGGCGGCATGGGTGTCACCGCCGCCGGTATCGAGTGCATCATGGCATGTCCTCCGGAAACTCGCGTGCCAGCAGTGCGCGCAACAGCTCGGCCACCGTCGTGTCCTGCGTGAAGGCCGCGATCTTGATGCGCGCACGCAGCGCCGGGGTGATGTCGAGGGTCAGGCGCGCGGTGTAGAGATCGCATTTCTGCGGTTCACCGGCGTCCCCCTGACGCACCCAGGCCTCGGCCCGCGGGCTGGCCGGCGGACGGGCACCGATCGCAATGCGTTTGCCGCGTCCCCCGCTCATGGCTGGCCTCGCAGCAGCTCGTCGACCAAGACACCGATCTCGCGCGCGGCGGCGCTGCCGGGCGCCACCTCGCGCGCCACCCGACCGGCGGCCACGCTGTCGGCGAAAACGATGCGCTGGCAGACCTCCGGCCGCAGTGCGGGCAGCGGCTGATCCGCCAGGGCTTTGTGCGCTTCGCGACCGATGACTGTGCGCACCACGCGACGGTTGATGACGACGGCCGCCTGCAAGGCGGGTCGGAATACCTGCGCCTCGCGGACCAAGGCCACCATCTCGGCGCTGGCCCACAGGTCGTAGGGGCTGGGTTGGACCGGAATCAGGACACGTTCGGCAGCCAACAGGGCCGAGCGCGCCAGGGCGGCAATGCGCGGCGGACCGTCGATCACCAGGTGATCGCAGCGACGCGCCAGATCCGGCACTTCCTGGTGCAAGGTTTCGCACGCCAGCCCCACCGCCCCGAACAACCGCGGTAGTCTCTGCTGGCTGCGCCGTTGGGTCCAATCCAGCGCAGAGCCCTGCGGGTCGGCATCGAGCAACATGACGCGCTGACCGCGCAAGGCGAGTTCGCCCGCGATATGGGTGGCCCGCGTGGTCTTGCCCACGCCGCCCTTCTGGTTGAGTAGCGCGACAATCATGGCGCAGTGCTCCTTGCCGAAAAGTCGGACGCTGCTTGCCATGCAAAACGCTGTTCGCCGTGCCGTTTCGCGGTTGTCCACCGAAATGGTGCACGCTTACTACTGGTTAGTGTTTTTATCGTTAGTAAGTTAGAAGCGGCTGAAACCCGCACCGTTATTGGCTTTGCGACGATTTCGCACGCCTGATAGCACGAGTGGGACACGCCCGATAGCACGATACCCCGCACGCCTGATAGCACGAGGCGATTCACAGGTTTTCCCCGCGTTATCCCCGTGCCGTGAGTGGCACGGGCCGGAAGGTCAGCAGCTCCGTTCCGTCGTCCGGCATCCGCTCGATGCCGAGCACATAGCCGGGCAGTGACTGCCGTGCGACCAGCGCGCGCAGGTCGCAGGCAAAGTCGTAGGGTTTTGCCATGCTGCCGGATTTGCGATACAGGTGCCGGAAGTCGAATTGCCAGCCGTCCGGCTGCCTGCCGCCGTGCTTGCGCACCAGGCGGTACAGCCAGCGCTCGATGCCGCCGGTGAGCCGGAAGTACGCCGGGTCGATGGTCAGCACCAGCGCGGCATCGACCACGCCGGCGTAGAACCAGTCCGCCAGGATCAGTTCGATGCCCAACGGCCGGCCGCAGGCATCGGTGCGCTCCTTCCATTCGTTGATCCAGGAAAAGCGGTGCAAGCGCCGGCCGGTGCTTTCCCGGATGGAGGTGGCGATGGTGGTCGCCTGCAGGCGATCCAGCGCGGCCTTCAGGCGCTGGTAGTCGCGCCGCGATACCCCGCGCCCGATGAAGCGCAGAATTTCGTAGGGCGTGACTCGCATCAGTCGCGAGGTCGCAATGCCGGCATCGCGGGCCTCGACGATCTGGCTGGCCGCCCAAATCAGGATATCCGCGTCCCAGATGGTGGCGATGCCATGCTCGGCCGTGCTTTCGACCCGTACGGTCACGCCGCCGGCACGGTAGTCGATCGGCCGGATACGCCGTGACTTGGCCAACGAGAAGAACGGATAGGCCATCAGATCCTGCACGTCGCGTGGTGCCATGTCGCCCGGCAGCGCGCGGAACAGCTCCAACTGTTCCCTGCGGGGAGACATCGGACGGGACGCCACCGCGCCGCGGATCAGCGCGCACGGCTGTCGGCCGAGTGGCGCTCGGCGTATTCGGGATCGGAGGTGGCCTCGAAGCTGCGGCTGTCGGCCCAGGCATCGAGATCGGCTCGGGCGTACATGACGCGCCGGCCGAACTTGCGAAAGCGCGGCCCGCCACCGATCACCCGCTGCTTCTCCAGCGTGCGCGGCGACAACCGCAGATAGGCCGCGGCCTCGTCGTTGGTGAGGTAACGCGGTGGGTGCGCGGTGTCGGGTGACTGCGGCGTGGCCGTGTGTGCCGAAGCGGGTCTGACGGGTGCGGGACGCATCGGATAGTCCTCCATCGTTCGGGATCGACGGCCATCTCTGAATGGCCGGATGGAGGCAGTCTCAAGAAGAACGGGCGCGCTGCTCAGGGACGTTGTGCAGGGGCCGCGGAACGTCCCTGTTCAAGGGGTGGAAGCTGTGCCAGCCGGCGGTAGCCGCCGCCCATCAGTTCCCGTCCCCGACGCACCAACCGCCGGACCCGGGCGCGCAAGGCGCTGTCCGCGTGCCATTGCGTGGCCACCGTATCGGCGCCGAGCACCACGCCGGCCACCTCACGCAACGAAGCGCCGGCCAGACTGACATCAAGAGCCTGCAGGGTATGCAGCTCCAGCAATTGGGCGGCCGTGGGGCGTGGGCTTGTCTGCGCCAGGGGCGGATCGAGGTCCAATTGGGCCAGCGCCTCTATCCAGGCCTGGCAGGTGCGATAGGACGCAGCCCGTACGGCGCAGACATAGGCTTGCGCCGCCGCCAAGCCCGATGCGAGGACCAACCGCAGGCAGATACCGGGCCACGCCACCGTCATTCGCAGCCGGAGCCCGTCGTGGATCAGCCCTTTGCGGCCCGGCATGCGCCAGAGGTCGAAGACCGGCCCGTTGGGCATGGGATCGGCATCGGGATGGAGTTGCAAGATGGTCGGGTCAGCAGGGAACCACAGCGGATGGGCATCACGCGCATCCCGTGTCGGATCCTCGAACAGACGCAGCCCCCATGACCGTGCCGCCGCGGGCCGCCGGCGCCGCCGCCAGTCAGCCTGATAGTCGGGATGGCGCCGCAGATACTCCCAGGCCAGAGCGGGCCCATCCAGGTGCAGCACGTAGAGATAGGCGGCGGCCGGAAAGCGGGCCGCCACCACAGGCTGATCGGCCATGGCATACGCTCCTGTCGTACAGGCAGCGTCGCCACGGGCATGGCATGGGACCTCCGTCCCATCCTCGAATCGTCACATCAGTCGGTCAAGCTGACCCTGTATCGAATGCCTCAAGCTCCGATACCTCGCCGACCTCGTCCAGTAGCGACGGCCGCGATACCACCAAATGGCATGCGGCTCCCCCACCCTGCCACGGCAGACACGGGCGATCCCGACCGATCAGGTCAGAGTGGCACTACGAAAAAACAAGAATGCGGATTCAGGCCGTAGCGGCCTGAAACATGACGGAAACAGCCATGATGCGCCCGAGATCACTCAATCGATGATCGAGCCGTTTTGCTGGGCCAGACGGACATACTCGGACAAGCGACGCGTCGTCCGAAAGTAGCGATCCCGCATGACCGGCTGCTGGCGCGGGCCGACGATAGAGGCCAATTCGGACAGTTTCACATGCCCCAGGCCCGGCATTCCCAAGCCAAGATCGCATAGCCCGTACGCCGTATCGCCGTCCGCCGGGTCGAGTTCCGTCAGCAGCCAAGTCACGTGAGCATCCGGTGTGAACAATCGCACGACAGGCCGTGGGTCGATGCCTTGGCCTGCGGCGCGGTCCCGGCCATTGGCGAGCAGTTGCGTGCGCTGTTCCTCGGTGATGAGGGTCGTCATGGCCGTGCGCCTTCCTCGGATGTACAAAGCCGGCGAACTGCATTCGTGCTTGCGCACGGAAGTACACATGCGTAAGCCCGCGAATCCGCAGAGATGCAGAAGCATGAAGGCGCGTGAGTGGAAATCAGGAACGACACGGATACGACTCAGTGGGACTGAGGCCATCCGCAAAAGCGGATTTCCGTAGAAGCACGAAAGCACAGGCCTACAACAAATGAACACTATAGATTGTAGCTCTATAGTACGCAATGAGCTGTCATCTTGGTTTTTGAGGGAAAACCACAGGTGGCAACCGGGTACTCGTTGGCGAAAGCATTGAAGACGGTCAGGAAAGCGCGTGGTTTGAGCCAGGAAGCGTTCTCCGACGTGTCGAGCCGTACCTACATGAGCACCCTGGAGCGCGACCTGAAAAGCCCGACCCTCAGCAAGCTGGCCGAGCTGTGCGAGGTCATGGACGTGCATCCGCTCACGCTGCTGACGCTGGCCTATGCTGGCGACAGCGCGCAACAACTCGATAAGCTTTTGGAGCAGGTACGGCGAGAAGCAGAAGGGCTCGGAATCCATTCTGACTGACAGCTTGTCGGCCAAGAGCAGATGGAAGCTCGGTAGTAGTCGCAATGCGAAAACGTGGTAACCGTGATTCGCATACGACTCAGTCGTGCATGATGAGTGCTGCCATCAATGTCCCTATGGGAGGGGAACAATGATCAGGGACATCATCATCCAAGACTACAAGAGCTTTCACCCAACAACTCCCGTCACTATCACGCTTGAAACGGCAACACAGAAGCCGGTGTTCTTCTATGGCCTCAACGGAGCCGGAAAGACGGCGATTGGGGAAGTAGTCCACGGGCGCGACATTGGCGATGCCGAGTTTCATGCATGCCGGGTGGAGACGACTCAGGGCGGCCCTTTCCGCTATCTGGTTTACAACCACCACTTTGTGCAGTCGGTGATCGGTGAAGCCGAAGGTATGCCTGGCATCTTCACCATCGGCGAATTGGATACCGAGACTCAGCGGCAGATCGAAGAGCACGAACACTCGCTTCAAGATGTCCGGAACACGCGTGAGGCTGCGCAGCGGGATATCACACGCATCAACGGCGAGTTAGCAACGGCGCTGAACGATGCCAAGGAAGCAGTTTGGACTGTCTACAAGGCTCACGATAAAGGCACATTCGATAGCTTCCTCACGGGGTACGGCCGAGGCGCACAGAAATTCTTCGATGACCTGCGCAATTATGAGACATCGGATGACGAGGCTCTGGACGATCTCGGCAGCTTGGCCAAGCGTTTGGCTGATATTTCCGGGGAGGAGACGTCAAAAAGCACCCATCACTTTGCATTGGGTGCATTTTCAGCCATCGAGAAGGACAGCGTCTGGAAGGAGCGCGTGGAAGTTTCCGGCGAGAGCCGCCTTGCGCCCCTCGTAGAGAAACTAGGCAATGGGGACTGGCTGAGCAAGGGCCGCGCATTCGTGCACGACGATCAATGCCCGTTCTGCCAGCAAGGATTGCCCCACGATTTCCTGGATGAATTGGCCAAGCTGCTGGACGGGGATCGTCAACAAAAAATCGACCTCATCGACGCGCACATCGCCGCTTACGAATCTGCTATCCAGACCCTGAAAACATCGGTAGACAGGGCGCTGGCCGAACCCCTCTCCCAAGAGACTGACTTGAAAGCGACATGGGATGCGGTGCATGCCCTCTTGAAGGCAAACCTCGCCACCATGCGACTGAAGCAGGCCTCTCCCTCGGAATCGATGGAGATTGCCCCGGCCGACCTGCAGCCAATGCAGGACTCGTTATCGGCGCTCAATACTCGAATTGACGCTTTCAATCAGCGAATCCGGAACAAGGACGCCGAGCGCAATGCGATTCGAGAAGCATTCTGGAAGACCATGTGCCGCGACCGCCTTGATGTCTATAGGGCCTATGACGCCCACATTGCTCCACTCAACCAGCAACTGGCGGAGGCACAAACTACGGACCGCGAGGCCGGGTCCTTGGAAGCCGGCCATGTCGACGCTCTCACCGAGCTACGCAAGAAGCAGGAAGGCGTAGATGCATCGGTGGCGTCCATCAACGAGCGGCTGAAGGCACTGGGCATTGACTCCTTCTCAATCGCCCGCAAACCTGGTGAAGGCAGCCTGTATTGCTTGGAACGTCCAGCCCACGGCGAGAGCAGCGCTCAATCACTGAGTGAGGGAGAGAAGACCCTGATTTCCTTTCTCTACTTCATCGAATTCCTGAAAGGCTCCAGGGAGCAAGGGGCAGCGGTCGATATCGGTAGGACGATTGTGGTCATCGATGACCCGGTTTCCAGCCTGTCCCACAATTTCGTCTACGACATCGCGTCGATGATCTGCCACGAGCTCATCAAGCCGCCAGGCGGACAGAAGGTGCGGCAGGTCATCGTTCTGACTCACAACCTCTTCTTCTTGCACGAATTGGTGTACCAAATCGCCGGGAGGAACTTGGCAAAGGCTAGCGACAAATGCCAACTGAATCGACCAGGGTCTTGTAGACGCCTCAGAGCCATACTGTATGGCTACGACGGAGGTGTCCATGAGCGGCAAGCGGTATACGGATGAGTTCAAGGTTGCGGCGGTCAAGCAGGTGACCGAGCGTGGCCATCGGGTGGCTGAGGTGGCAGACCGGTTGGGAATCACCACGCACAGCTTGTATGCGTGGATCAGGCGCCATGGCGAGACCAACGGCGCAGCGCATGGAGCGTCGGATCAGGCGGCGGAGCTGCGCCGGGTGAAAGCCGAGTTGCGTCGGGTCACCGAGGAGCGCGACATCCTAAAAAAGGCCGCCGCGTACTTTGCCAAGCAGTCCGGGTGAAGTACGCCTTCATGAAAGACCATGCCCACCAGTTTCGGCTGCGCAGCATGTGCCGGGTGCTGGGCGTGCACCCCAGCGGCTACTACGCCTGGCTGAAGCAACCGGCGAGTGCGCGAGCCAGGGAGGATCGTCGCCTGACGGGGCTGATCAAGCTGTCCTGGCTGGAAAGCGGAGCGGTCTACGGTTACCGCAAGGTCACCACCGACCTGCGCGACCTGGGTGAGCGCTGCAGCCGTCATCGCGTGGCGCGACTCATGAAACTGGCCGGCCTGCGCGCCCAGGTAGGGTACGGAAGGCGGCCCAAGCCGCGTGGTGGCCCGCCGGCCACGGTGGCGCCCAACCGGCTGCAACGCCAGTTTGCCGTCGATGCACCCAATACCCACTGGGTCACGGACATCACCTACATCCGCACGCACGAAGGGTGGCTGTTCCTGGCCGTGGTGCTGGACCTGTTTTCGCGACGCGTGGTTGGCTGGTCGATGCAATCGACCATGCACACCGACTTGGTGCTTCAGGCGCTGACGCTGGCGGTATGGCGGCGAAAGCCGGCGCGAGGTCTGATGCTGCATTCCGATCAAGGCAGTCAGTTCACCGGAGGTGACTGGCAGGCGTTCCTGAAGGCACATGGCATCGTCTGCAGCATGAGCCGGCGCGGTAACTGCCACGACAATGCAGTGGCCGAGAGCTTCTTTCAGTTGCTCAAACGCGAGCGGATCAAGCGCCGGATCTACACGACCCGGGCCGACGCGGCGAGCGATGTGTTCGACTACATCGAGATGTTCTACAACCCGCGGCGTCAGCACGGCAGCAACCAGGGGCTGTCGCCGGTAGAGTACGAAAGGCGGTTCCTAGAAAGTGGCTCGTGAGCGTCTACGGAACCCTGGTCGATTCAAACTGATACGCGTGATCAAGAGCGAGCACAGTCACGTTGTGCCGATGGACGCCCGCGATTTCGTCAACGATTACGATGCACTCTGGCACGTAATGCAGGATGCCAAAGCGGGATTGGTACGCATCCAGGTGGTACCCAATACCATGCGGTGCATCTTGGAGAACTTCTTTGCCTTCACGGGCAACACCAAGCGATTCGAAGAAATCCTGCAGCAGTTATCTGCGGAGGATGGAGCCTTTCGTCCCTTGGAGCGCTTCTTGAACCGAGGCTCTCACCGGGACGAGACCAACATCGCCCACGTCGACTGGAGCCAGTTCGACATTGCCTATTACCTCGCCAAGCTGGAGGCTGTTTTTCAGGCAGCCGGCCATCCCGACCACTACCGTTTGAAAATGGGGCTGACGGAACCCTGATTAAAGCTGGAGCTACAACGCAGGACGCAGCAAAAAGGGGGCCGAAGCCCCCGAAGTCAGAGCAACCCCCGCTCGGCGAACGAGACGATGTCGTTGCCGCCGACAACGATGTGATCCAGCGTGCGTATTTCGACCAGCGCCAGCGCCTCCCTGAGCCGGCTGGTGATCGTTCTGTCGGCCTGGCTCGGCTCGGGATTCCCGCTCGGATGTGGATGGCTGAAGATGACCGCCGCTGCATTGAACCGCAGCGCTTCCTTGACCACTTCACGCGGGTGCACCGACGCACCATCGATGGTGCCGCGAAACATCTCGACGTATTCGATCAGCCGGTGCCGGGTATCGAGGAATAGAACGGCGAACACTTCGTGATCGAGCCCCGCCAACTTGGTACGGAGGTATTCCTTGACCGCCGCCGGGGAGCTGAACGCCGCACCACGCTGCATCTTCTGATCAATGGCCTGTCGTGCCGCCGCCAGAATCTGGTCGACCGTCGCGGGCCGATAGTGCCCCTGGTCGTCACGCACCAGTAACGGCGAGGTATCGAGTGAAAGGGAAAGTTGCGACATGATCGTGCTCCGGTTGCTCGGGCGGAATTGCCCGGAACCGGCGCCAGCACGGCGCAGCGCAAGCCGTCACGGGGTCGCAGACGGCCATGGCCGCCAGCGTGCATCACGCACGCGCAGCCCTTGACGGCGAGAACGCCGTGATACGGTGAAGGGAAACAGCAAGTCCGCCCCCACCCGCCACCTCTCCCAACGCACGGCAAGCGGAGCGCGCAGGCCCATGGGGCCGGAGATATCAGGGATCAAAGCCGGAGGCCGTGACTCGACACGAGGCACGGGGCGCAGCCCGCGAGCCCGACGGCGGAACGCCGGGATACGAACCGCATCTACGCTGGGCTTCGCTACAGCAAGTTGTCGCAATTTCCCGCAGTGCCGCCCCTGCCCTTTCGCCGGACGATTCGCCGCCGTGAGCTGCATCAGATCGTGCAGCTCGCCGAGAGCACCATCTATGAAATGGAAAAACGTGGCGAGTTTCCCCGGCGCTTCCGGCTCACCGCCCGCTGTGTGGTTTGGGATCTGGAAGAAGTTGAAGCCTGGGTCGGAGCTCGGAAAACAGCCTCCCGATCCGGTGACGAAAAGACTGTTCCCGGCCCGGACGTCAGGCGCCGCCAGTACAGACCCGTGCGGCCAACTCATGCACGCCGCCGAGGTTGATCATCCGGACCAATCAGACATGACCAATCTGCCGGCAACCTGATCAACTGAGAGCAAAGGGCCGAAACTCGGGCACATGGGAGCGTTCTGAGCGTCAAGATCACCCTCTTTGGAACAAGCTCCCAAGCGCTGAACGCCCACCTGACTTTCCCGAGAGGCCCCTGACACTGCGTCTTGCAATTCAAGGCACTGGCGGATATCTTGTAGGTTAGGTTGTGAAAACCACTACATATTGTGTTTTCGAGCCCAATCTCACTGCCCACGACATCGAGCAGGTTGTGAGCCCTCGAAAAATGGCAGGACAGAGGGAGAGCGGTACGCGTGTGCCATTGTCGTGGAATCTCAACGAATGGGAGTTCCATCCATGAGCAAAGACAAGTTCTACGTCGAAAAACGCCCCGACGGCCGGTATTCGGTCAGCCGCCCCGATGCCGAACGGGCAAGCACGGTGACCGATACTCAGCGGGAGGGGATCGATTGGGCCAAGGAACATGGTGACGCCAAACCCCATATCGAGCGCGTACGTCACACGTCCAAAGGGAGCCCCGATAAATGGCGTAAGGGTTGATCAGCGCTGACCGGTCGTCCGGCCGCTCCTTACCCGATCCACGACTCGCTATATCCGCTTCAGCATCCGCTCAAGTTGCAGGCGGTCCGCCCGTCGTTTGTCTGGGGAACGTCGAGCCAGATTCTGCAACTTGCGTTTGACCCCAGGCAGATGCTGGGCGTTGGGCAAACCGATCAAGCTGAAATCCGGCTGCTCATGCTCCACGGATTGCAGGAAAGCGCGTGAAGGCTCATCCAGCCAGCCAGAGACACGCTTCAACAGGCTTGTCCGATGTTGCAGTAGCTGCATCGCGGTCACCGGTTCGGCCGTCATGCCCTTGAAGTGGGTATCGAAGAGCGCCTCAAAACGCTCCGGTTCTCGTGGCGCCAGCATTTCCCAAACCGGTTTCGGGCTGCACGTCAGATAGACCAGAAAAGTGCGCCAAAGCGTTCCGTCGGCCCGTTCGTCATCCAGCAGTAAACCGACATCGAACAGGTCGCGAGGATGCTGCCGCGACAGTGCGGCCGCCAGCTTGCCCGCATAGAGGTCCGCGAAATCCACCACCTGCACGGACGCGAATCCGAACGCCTCCTCCACCTTCGGTCTGACCGTCATCTCACGGACGGGATGCACCGTGCCACGCATCACCGGCGTGGTCTCGATCTGTACGCGCGCCCGTCCGCGGCTGACGACCAGCCGCGTGACACCGCCACTTCCCTGGCTTGCCGACGTCTGCACGTTCAAGTGCATGGGGCGGGCACGTAACGTATCGGCCAGCGTCTCCAGCGCGTCGGCGATCAGGGTCGAGTCCTCGTCGAAATCGTGCACCGGCAACCAAGCCAGGTCGATGTCCACCGACAGCCTGGGCAAATCGTGTTCGAACAGGTTGATCGCCGTTCCGCCCTTCAAGGCGAAGCGCGGTTCGCGTGCCAGCATCGGCAGAATGTCGACCAGCAACTGCACGCGACCGGTGTAGCGCTTATCCCAGGTGCTCATCCAGGTCTCCCGGCAGCGTGATCTGGTAGGTCGGATCCAGCCGCCCGCTCGGCGTCAGCGCGCGTTTACCACGGCCGAGATCCACGTCGTCCATGGGCACCCGAGACAACCACGCATGCTCGTGCCTGCGCGCCAGAGCGAGAAACAGGCGCTTGGCTTTGATACTGCGACAATGACGAAGCAACAAGCCGACGCGTTGTGGCCTCAAGGTGGTCATGCCTTGCATCAGCGCATCGGCTTCATACGCCAGCGCCGCGCCCGATGGACCGTCACACAGCTCCAGCATGGCGCGCTCCGGCGTCGAACAGACGATGGCCCCAACACCGGCGGCGTCACGTCGCTCCAACCCCTGGTCGAGCAGCACGCGATCCGGTACATCGGTCGTAAAGTGGAGGGCCGGCCAATCGAAGGGGCTTTTGCCACAGAACTCGAGACGTTCGGGCAGCGCCAGCTTGGTCACCCAACCCGGGAACCGGTCTGGCCCATACAGCGTCACCGTGGCGGCCTCGCCCAGGCGCAGATAGTGCTCGTGACCTTGCCAGGCCAGCGCGAAACGCCCGCCGACATGGAGGGACAAGCCCTCCCTGCCCTGCAGGGACCGCACTACGCCCTCCCACTGCAACCGCCCGCCTTTCCTCATGTAGACGCCGCGGGCCGGCGACTCCAGCCAGCCACTGGCCACATAACGCGCCACCAGGCTGCTCGAGTAGCCATGCGCTCGTAGCCACCGGCTGGACACCAACCCGGTGTCATCCAGACCGGCCAGCAGACGGTTTATATTTCCTGATTTTTGCTCACTCATAGTGAGTAAAATACACTAAATGCGAACCTTGTCCAGGACCTGGCGGTTTGCAAAGGGCGATTTTTGCTCACTCTTGGTGCCTATTTTATGGATTCCGCGAACTTCCTGGCGACCACTAACGAGCGCTAGCTAGCCTCGAGGTGGCATGCGAGATGGAGGGCCGACAGGTGGGCTTGGATAGGCCAGTCAAACCGAAGTGCTCAGCACCGGCACGCTCATGTCGCCCGGCATCAGCTTCGGCGCGGAAATCTCATAGAGGTGTATCTTCCGCGGAGATGAATACCCGAAGCCACTTCGGGTGCGTCGAAGAAGCTGCGCTGATGTTCGAGGGTGAAGAGACCGACTGCGTGATATCGGCAGCGATCAAACGCAGCAACACTCGACAAAAAAAACAGCTGCCGCCCCTGAACGGGACGGGGCCTAAGCTGGTGCCCGAGGCCGGAATCGAACCGGCACGCCTTTCGGCAAGGGATTTTCTTACCACTTCGGCTTTCGCCGCCAGCGCGTGCGCTGTTCGTGGTCTGGAGCACGCCTTCACCATAGCCTTGCAGCCGTAGGTGCCCGCCGTCTGCTCTCTACACCTTCCCAACCGTAGAGCTGGCTTGGGCTTGGCTCGGCGTTGGCTCGGATGCCAGAGCATCCAGGGCTTTCGCCGACTTTGACGGGCTTCACTTCGGGCGTTTCCCCCCGAAGGCTCAAATTGTTCAAGTCCCTTGTGTCTACCAATTCCACCACTCGGGCATGACACAGAACGTCAAATATTACACCAGTTTCGCTTGGCTCCTAGCTGGCCCCTAGCGACTGGAAACCGCTACGAAGCCAACGCTGGAAAACCTGCAATCCATTGTATCTATTGGCTCTCCGCGCACGCATCGCAACCGTCAGGGGCTTGACAAAAGGGATTTTAAGTCCCATGCGTCTACCTATTTCGCCACCCGGGCTGGCCGCGGATTTTAGCAGGGAAGCGGTCGAAGCGTGCGCCGAATGGTCTGGCAACCCGACCGACGCAGCCCGATATTCGGATATCCGATGACACGGGGGCGGGCTGGTCCCGCGGCGAACTTGCTGCCGCGATACCGGGCAAACCCCGGATGCAACGAGGCGGCAGCGCCTTACGCCAGACGAAAGTGCTCGATAAAAGCGCGCAAGAGCCCGAGATGGCGTGCCGATTGTGGAAAGTAGAGGAAAAATCCGGGGCGCGCGGGCGTGAAGGCTTGCAGAACCTGGACCAGGTCGCCGCCGTCCAGATCCGCCTGCACGCCTCGCTTGAGCGACCAGCCGATCCCCAGACCCTGGCGTGCGGCGTCGACCACGGTTCGCAGGTCATTGAGTATCAGTCCCCCACCCGGGTTGACCGTGATCGCACCATCGGCTGTCAGAAAACGCCATTCGGCAATACGCCCCGAGCTCGCTCGGCGATAGCGGATACAGGCATGCTGGAGCAGGTCGCGCGGCGCCGCCGGCAGACCATGCCGGTCGAGATAATCCGGAGAAGAGACATAGGCCGCGGGTTCCGACGAGGAAAGCCGCACCGCGACCTGATTGTCCTGCAGATGATCGCCCAGGCGAATACCGGCATGAAATCCATGGGCGGCGAGATCGGTCAGGGCTTCGTCGATGGTCAGGTCGAGTTCGATACCGGGATAGGCTGATTGAAACGCGCGCATCCGCGGCGCGACGATCAGCTGCCAGGCCCGAAAAGGCAACGTGAGGCAAAGCCGGCCCGATTGCGCATGCCTCGGGTCGCGTACGGCATCGACTGTCCGCTCGATGGCTTGCAGTAGATGGCCGCTGCCTTCGAACAACGCCCGTCCGGCCTCGGTCAATGTGAGCGATCTCGTCGTCCTGTGGAACAACGACGTGCCGAGACGTGTTTCGAACGCCTTCAACTGGTGCGATACCGCTGGCGGGTTGACGCCCAACGATTTCGCCGCGCCGCGTAGCGAGCCCTGCTCCGCGATCATCACGAAAGTCTGTAATGCAGCAAGATCGGCACGATTCATTGTTCGATTTTTTCAAATTCTCCAGGCTACCAACAACGACTATACGACACGATTAGGCTCTGAAAAGCTGGCCACGCCCTTTTCTTGCCCTGTCAGTTATGTGGAAATCCGGAGCAGCGCGGTCATCAACCCGCGTCGGCGTCGCGACCATCATCACGACCGTTTTTGGCATGGCGTTGGCCGACGCGCTGATCAAACAGTCGAGTACCGCCATGACGCTGTGGCAGATCTATGTGCTGCGATCCGCGCTGGTGCTACCGATTCTTCTGGCAATGGCGCGCGGACGCATGAACACGGGCCGTTATGGCTGGATCGCGCTGCGCAGTCTGGCGCTGGTATTGATGTATCTCGGCATCTACGCGGCCATTCCATGGCTTGAGCTATCGGTGGTGGCGGCGGCGTTGTATACATCGCCCCTGTTCATCGCCGGGCTGTCTGCCATCGTCCTGCGGGAGCGCATCACGTCGCGGCATTGGCTCGGCATCCTGATCGGTTTTGCCGGCGTGTTGCTGATCGTCCGGCCGGCGGCATCGGGCTTCAAACCACTCGCCCTGGTGCCGGTGGGCGCCGCTTTTCTATATGCAGTGGCCGCGGTCATCACCCGTGCCAAGTGCAGCGACATGCCGACGCGGGCTCTGGCCGTCTGGCTCAATCTCGGCCTTCTTGTGACCGGACTGGCGGCGAGCCTTTGCCTAAGTCGAACGGGCGTCGGCGCCGGCTTCCACTACCCGTTCCTGTTCGACGCGTGGCAACCCATGAGCGGCCGCGACGGGTGCGTTATCGTCGTACTTGCATGTCTGATGATCGGCATCAGCCTGGGTCTCGCCAGGGCCTATCAATCCCCGCGGCCACAAGTTATCGCCACGTTCGACTATAGTTTTCTGATCTTCGCGACATTCTGGGGATTCGTGTTTTTTGGCGACATCCCGGACCGGCTGACGCTGCTCGGCATGGGGCTGATCGTGCTCGCCGGCGTGATCGTCCTGACCGCTGGCACGCCGGAGCCGGCAAGGCCGGACAAAGCGAAAATTGCGCGGGATCAACCTCTTGCTCCCGGCCGCGTCAAAACCACGACTCGCCTACCGCGAACCGATGCGGCCCCATCAAATCGCTAACGCGGCCCAGGCAACGGGTGCGGCGCGCCGCGCTCGCGAAACCGCAGCTTCAAGCTGGCCTGCGGCAAACGCTTCGTCCTCGGCACCAATGAAATTGCCAGGATGATCGGCTCAGCCGAGACGATCGCGGACCAGACCACCGAGGGTCTGCAAAGCAGATTTCGCTCTCTCATCCCATGCGACAGCCGCGTTCAACCGCATACAGTTCTCGAATCCGGCGTTTGGCGCGAACAATGCGCCCGGGGCAAAACTGACGCCGCAGCGGAGGCTTTCGGCCAGCAGCGCCGCGGTATCCACCATGCCCGGGAGTTCGGCCCACACCAGAAAACCGCCCTGCGGCGCACTGATCTTCGTCCCCGCCGGAAAATGTTGCTCGAGCCGGGCGATGAGCCGGGCCACGCATTGCCGATACGCTCGGGCGGCGGCTCGCATATTCCGGTCGACGTGAGCGTTCGCCAGGTAATGCGCGAGCGTGAGTTGGGCCGGGGTGTTGACCGAGATCGTGCGCAAGTACTGCGCCATGGCGGCCTGCTGCCGGTATCGTCCCGGCACCGCAAGCCACCCGATGCGCAGACCGGCACAGATGGTCTTGGTCGCCGAGCCGCAGTAGAACAGCCGTCCTGCCCGATCCCAGGCCTTGAGCGGCGTGGGCCGTCGACCGGTCTCGACCAACTCGCCATATGTATCGTCTTCCACGATGGGCACCGCATGCCGCTCGGCCAATGCGACAAGGGCCTGCTTGCGCTCATCGGACAACGTGACCCCCAGCGGATTCGATGCCACCGGAGTCACCACACAGGCGCGGACTTCGCGCGTGCGAAACGCCAGCTCAAGTTGGTCGAGCGCGAGGCCCTGGCTCGGATCACTCGGAATCGGCAAGGCCCGCAGCTGTTGCTGTTCGAGAACCTCCAGCAAGCCGTAGTAGGTCGGCGCTTCCACCGCGACGACGTCTCCCTGCCGACACAGCATTTTCAGCGCTATCGCCATCGCTTCCTGACAGCCATTGGTGATCAACAGATCGTCCGGATCGAGTCGGCACCCCGCCATGGCCAATCGCCTGGCCAGTTCCGTTCTCAATTCAATAGCGCCGGGCGGAAAGGCTTGGCTCATGCAGCGGCGACGGGCGCGGCGCCAGACGGTTCGACTCGCCGCCGCCATCGCCGCACTCGGCATGTAATCCGGGTGCGGCGTGGCCGCGCCAAAACTCACGGTCCGCGGATCGTCCGCGGCGGCGAGAAGCTGCAGTATTCGATGCCCGCCGGCAACGGGCACGGGCGAGGCACCGTGTTCGGGAACGGAAGGCAACGCCGATCGCCGCGGGCCCACCACGAAATAGCCTGACCGCGGCGCCGCTTCGATCGCCCCACGGCGCTCGAGCTCGTGGTAGGCACGAACGCTCGTGGAAACGCTCACGCCGCGTTGCCGGCTGATCTGTCGCACCGAAGGCAAGCGCGCCCCCGGCGGGTAGACGCCGGCACGGATCAGCCAGGACAGGTCATCGGCCAGCGTTTCGTACAGATGCATGGCGGCCTCGCGTTCGCGGTTGATCACTGTACCGCATACATACCGCCAATCTGTGTCTGTACCGTTGCTATGGAGTGGCCGACGATCGGGCCTTGGCGTACCCACCGGAGCCGCATGGTGCACCTGGCGTTATCGATCAACCCGTCACACGAGCCGATCATCCGCGTATGGGCGCGATCCGTGCTGACGGCCCGACGACGCCGTGGCGTGCCCGCCGGTCCGGCAGCAACATGAACCTCGTGGCATGGCGCACCCTCAGCTATTGTCTTTTGGCGGCGGCGTTTTTCATCGGCTTTTTCAACCGATTCGCACCCGCGAGTTTCGCGCTACCGATCGGCCGGAGCTTCGGCCTCGGGCCTGCCGAGATCGGCGGCCTGGGGGCGGCCCATTTCTGGGTCTATACGCTGATGCAAATTCCGGCGGGGCTCATCGTGGACCGCATGGGTATTCGCGTACCGGCCGCGGCCGGCACGATGTTGACCGGCGCCGGGGCGCTCACGCTGGGCCTGGCGACAAGTTACCCGATCGCGCTTGCCGGCCCCGGTCTCGTCGGATTCGGCATGTCGCTGGTTTTCGTCGCCATGATGAAAAACAACGCCATCTGGTTCGACCGGCGGCGATTCGGCCAGATCACCGGTTGTACGTTGCTTGTCGCCGCACTCGGTTCGATTACGGCCGAAGCGCCCGCACATCTGTTGCTGAAAACACTAGACTGGCGCCCGATATTCATCGGTCTCGGGGCCCTCACGCTGGCCGTCGGCGTACTGATCAGCCGACTGTGGCGTTCCCCGCCTGGCGCGCAAGACATTCACGGCGCCACGCAGGCACCGCCCGGTGGCGACGATCTGGCGCGCATGACGGCCTGGCACGACGCCGTGCGCTCGCCGCAGCTCTGGCTGATATTGCTCGCGATCTCGGGAACCAACGGCACGTTCTATGCGTTCGCCGGGCTCTGGGGAACGCGCCTGCTTGGCGACGGCTTTGGCATGTCCGGCGATGCCGCCTCCTGGGTCCTCACCGCGGCGCTTGTGCCTTACGGTCTGGGCTCGCTACTCGTGGGGCACTTTTCCGACGGGCTGCAGACACGCAAGGCATTCGTGTTATCGGCATCGCTACTCGGTTCACTGGCCTGGGCCGGATTGCTGTTCGCGACGTGGTCCAGCGGGGCACTTGGTCTTGCCTGTTTCCTGGCGCTGGGACTGTCGAGTGCGCAGGTCGTGGTGTCTTTCGCCGCAGTCAAGGAAAGCGTGCCCGAGCACGTCGTTGGGGTCTCGCTCGCCCTGGTGAACATGGGCGTCTTCCTGACCACCGCGGTCATCGAGATGGGCTATGGCTGGGCGCTGTCCTGGTCGGCCGGCAGCGCGGCCACGCCAGCAGACCTTCGCGCTGCACTGTGGCTACCCGCCCTGGTGAGCCTTGCCGGCTTCGTCGCGACATTCTGGATTAGAGAGACGTTTCCACGCGCCAAGCAGAGTGCGACCGCCCGCATCCCGGGCGCACTGTCCGGGCGCCCGGACAGCCAACGTTGACTGCGAAGCGCGGGCGCCTGCGTGAATCCATTGCCTTGCCAGGTCGGACCGCGTCACCTTGTCCCAGTCCGATACGTTAAAACACTGAACGACAGGATCAACAAGGTGCTTGATACCGACATTGCCATCATCGGCGGCGGGACGATGGGGCTTGCAACGGCCACGGCCCTGTCGAGTCGCACGACGCGACGGGTTCGCGTGTTCGACGCGGCTCGCCCACCACACACCGAAGCCAGCCATCACGGGCATTCCAGACTTGTGCGGGTCGCCTATGGCGAGGGGCGCGCCTACGTGCCACTCGCCCAGGAAGCACTTCGTGGCTGGGAGCGACTCAATCAAGCGGCGGACGCCCCGGTATTCCTTCCCACCGGCATACTCAATATCGGCGCATACGACTCGCCCTTTCTGGCCGAGGTTGAAACCAGCGCGCGATCCTTCGATCTCCGCACCGAGCCGTTGAATCACGCGGACATCACGCAGCGCTGGCCCGGCTGGTCCCTGAACGCCTCGTTTCGCGGCTGTTTCGAGCCGCAGGGCGGCGTCGTATTAACCGAACCGTTGTTCCGGTACTGGCGTTCGGTGATCGCCAGCTCGGCAAACGTTGCGGCCATCGACAACACACCGATCACGTCGATTTCGAGACGACACGAGCGTTTTGTTCTGCGGTCACTCGCGGGCGATCAGTGGCAAGCAGGGCAAATTCTCGTCGCGGCCGGTCGCGCCAACCGCGCCCTATTGCGACCGTTGGGCATCGAGCTTCCCATCCAGCGCGTTCGCAAGGTCTTTGGCTGGTTTGATCATACCCCCGAATACGACGCCGCCCGCTGGCCGGGCTTCAGCTACTGTGGATCTGCCGGCGATTACTACGGTTTTCCGGCGATCGACGGGCACGGCGTGAAGATCGGACGACATGACAGGGGGCAACACATCGAAGACGAGACAACGCCAGGCGATTTCGGCAGTCACCCATCCGACCTCACCGATCTTCGTCGCTTGATAGATCGACATATGCCAGGCGTCGGCGAATTACAGCGGGGCGCCGTGTGCGAATACCTGCGAACGCCGGACGAGCATTTCATCATCGACGAGCCGATCGACGGCTTGTTCATCGCCGCCGGTTTTTCAGGGCACGGATTTAAATTCGCACCCGCCATCGGTGATCGATTGGGCGACTGGATGTGCAGCCACGCGCCGCCGGCATCGTTTCAGCCCTTCAATCTCGGGCGATTCTGATCGCGACGCCTCGTCAACCATCATCATCATCGAGAACCGGCCTACGTTCGCCGTACTTGCATCAACACACGCAGGGCGAGCAGCACGCCGACAGCGGCGATTGAACCGCCTGCGATCTCCGAAACCGATATGCAGTCGCCGAGCTGCAGCTTCGCCCAGATCATCGTGGCCGGCGGCGTGAGATAAAACAGCACCGATGTCGGCGTCACGCCCTGCAACCGCAGACACGCAATAAAAAATCCGTATCCGCCGAAACTCGACAGCACGACCAAAAACAAGATCGCCCGCCATGTTTCGGCCTCTAATAATTGCGACGGCTGAGGCAGATAACCGTTTTCCAGTGTACTGGCTACGCCGAACATAGCCGCCGCGGCGAGCAACTGCCACATCAAGCGTTGAATCAAGTCGAGGTCGGCCGGCCGATAGGTTGACAGCATGCTGCCAACCGTCAGGCTCGCCGCCGAAAGACAAGGCAAGGCGTAAGCCCATAATGGCGCATGACCGAGGCCATGGATATTGCCGACGACACAAATCGAAACCCCGGCGGCTGCGAGCAGCGCGCCCAACCAGCCGAGTAGGCCGACCCGTTCGCCGACCAGCACGCCCATCACCAGTGCAGCGAGTAGCGGCTGGAGCGCCGTGATTAACGCCGTAATGCCGGCACCCACCCCCAGATCTATGGCAAAAACGACGCCGAGAAGATAACCGCCGACACTGAAACTTCCCGCGGCCAGCTCCCGAGCGATCGCTCGACGCGTTGTTGTCGTACCGCGCCCACCCATAAGGTTTCGAATGACGCATGCCAGCAAGCACAAGCCCGCTGCCAGAAGAAAACGCCAGAAAAAGATCGTGGGCGCCGGCATGCTGGCATCGGCTGCCATCTGCGTGCCAATAAACCCGGAACTCCAGCACACCACCAGTCCCAAGCTCACGAATATAGATAAAACGATCGAGCGCATGACCCGCTTGTTCTCGAATATTCATTGCAAGGGTCGGGCAGCTCGGCAGATAATTAAATCTATATATTAAATAGTCTGTATTTAGTTTTGTTAAACACCAAACACCGATCGCTCGATATCGAGCTGCTACGCACATTCCATATGGCGAGCGCTCTGGGCACGCTGCGAGCCGTTGCTGAACAGCGGCATTTCACGCTCGGCGCGGTCAGCCAGCAAATCAAGCGCCTGGAGGCACAGCTCGGCCGGCAACTACTCATACGGTCGAAGACGGGCGTGCAGCTCACCCCGGAAGGCGCACAGCTGCAGGCGGAGTCCGCCGCTCTGGTCAGCGCGCATGACGCCTTGCTCGATCGTCTGTTGAATCGGTCGGCCTCCGGGCTCGTTCGTCTCGGTTGTCCGGAAGAATATGCGCCAGCGTTGCTGAATCGCCTGCTGCCGGCGCTTCGGTCGTCGTATCCAGCGATACGCCTGCATGTGCGTACCGCGACCAGTGGCGAACTCGAGCGCGCGGTCGCACAGGGCGCATTGGAGTTGGCGATTGTTATCGGCCGCGAGGGCGATGCCGCATCCACCGGCATACCGCTTTGGAAGACCCGCCCGGTCTGGGCCGGCGCGGCGCCTCGATCCACCCCCTACGGCGAAACCCTGCCGCTGGCCCTTCATCCGGAAGATTGCCCTTACCGGGGGCTTGGTTTGGCGGCACTGGATGCGGCCGGGCGCTCTTGGGAAACGGTTTTCGCCAGCGGCAGTGTCGCTGCGATCGAATCGGCGGTGGCGAGCGGACTGGCTATCAGTGTGCTCGACCAGCGCCGGCTGACCACGGGCATGCGGGAGCTCGGTGCGTCCGAAGGGCTACCCACGCTACCCGATTGCCTGGCCCGCCTGGTCGAAATCCCGCCGATATCAGGGGCCGATACGGCGGTGAAAATCGTCAAGGAACGAGTGCAAGACATCGGGCTCAACGGGATTTGGCATCAAATCGATAAAATCGCGTGAACCCGCGTCAGGCAAACACCCGATTTTGACCGATAGCCGAAGATCCTAAAATCGACGTGCATCCTCTGCCCGCACCTCGCCATGCACCGCCGGATTACAATAGGCCGCGCCGGTACTCGCTCGGTGTCACCCCGGTATGAGACTTGAAACAACGACTGAACCCGCTGTTGCCAGACCATCCCGTCGTCAGTGCGATGTCCGTGACCGGGCGTTCCGTTTCCCGAAGCAGTCGGCATGCCTCGTCGATACGTCGGCGTTGTACAAACTTGCGCGGCGTTTCGCCGTACGTCGCCTTGAACAATCGGCAGAAATGATATTTGCTCAGCCATACCTCACGGCACAGATCGTCGATCGTGAGCGGTTGATCCAGGTGGCGATCAATGAAGGCTTCGAGTCTGGCCTTTCGACTATCCGTGAGACGACTGCCGGCCGGCAGGCTGTCGATCCCAGCGGAATCGGCGTAAGCCTTGATCACACGGTAGGCGAAGGTATTGATCAGGGCACGACTATATCGGCTCGAGCGCGCCCGATCGCCGATCTGTTGCAGTTCGTCCCGCAGCTCGAATGCAACCTCGGTGAGCAGCGCATCTTCAATATTCATGCGGTGTTCGAGCCGAACGCGATGAACGGCCCTATCTAAATGCAGTGATGCCGCCTGCTCGAGCAGATGCGGTGACAGATGGAAGCGGCACACCAGCCCCGGCGACTCGGTCTGGCGCCAGCGCCACATGATCCGGTTCTCGAACGCGGGCGCGATGAACCACTGGTGACGTCGCTTGGCATAGGGCTGCCATGCTCGGTCGTTATAGCGATATTCGCCCTTTTCCTCGTCCGAGCAATAAAGTACGAACTGATGCGCCGCCGTGGGCGGCCGTAGGCATTCCGATGTCTTGTGACGCTGGGTGTGCCACGCGACATAAGCGCCTTCGATATCGAGCTTTTCGCTCGACACGGTGACCTGACCGTCAACCGATGCCTGGTATTCGCGGGGGCCGACAACAGGCGGCATATTTTCCGACATCCATTCCCTCCGAACAGAGTCGTTATCCGGCCAATTTGCCATGCCCGGCCTCGACGGCCAAGCAGCACTAGACCCCGCAGCCGCGTTCTGCATGCTGACGCCCCCGAAGTTTTACAGCGATCAGCGCAGCCGTCATGCACAGGGCACTTGCCAGGACGAGTATCGCCCCGAAGCCCGCCCATTGGTAAAGCGAGCCGAACACGAGGGCCGCGATCATGGCGCCGCCATAGGCGGCCACGCTGTACAACCCCAGCAACCGAAGTGCGTGTTCCGAACTGAGATGCGTCAGCACTGTCACGAGGCAATTCAGCCCGAGCTGGTTGAAAACGCCCCAGACGATCGCCCACAAGACCAGCGTCGCAAGGCAGCCCGAGGCGGCCACGCCGACAAGATAGACCGCGCAGAGGATAAGCAAAAGCGGGCCTGCCAGCGTGCGGGGTGAGTATCGGTCGATCACGCCCCCCACCACACTGGCGAGACCAAACCCGAGGCCATAGCCGAGTACGACGAAACCGGCCCCGATGGTGGACTGGTTCAACACCCGCTGCGTGTAGTCTCCCAGAAATGTATAGACCCCGTAGAACGCACACATGTACAAAAACGACACCAGCAACGTCGACGGCGCCCACGCAACACGCAGGGCTTGTGTGATACCCGATCGCCTCGGACTATCGTTCGACGGGTCCGCCGGCAGTGTCGCCACGCCCGCAACCGAGATGAGCGCGAGCAACGTGATGACGAGGTATGCGTACCGCCAGCTGACGTAGTGCGCGATCATTGCCGAGGTCGGGACCGCCAGAACCAGCGAAATCGACCATCCGGCGATCACCCAGCCCATGACCCGCGACTCGCGCCCCTCCGGCGCGATCACCGAAGTCGCGCCGTACGCGGCGGGCAGCATGACACCGGCGCCGAGGCCGGCCAGCGCCTGCCCGGCGACGAGAAAGCCGAGCGAGCCCGCGAGACCGGTTACAGCCACCCCGGCTGCCAACAGCGCGCCACCCACGAACAGCGTGAAACGATAGCCGCGCGGCTGCAGGACCGCAGTCAGAAACAAGCCGGAAAGAGCCGTCGCCCCACCATAGGCCGACACCGCCCAGGCGGTCATCGGTGCATTCGAGTGGATACTGTCGCCGACCGTCTTGAGGATCGGGCTCAGCAGAAATGCGTTGGCGCCGATGACGGTGACGGCGAGCAGCAACACCGTGGTGTTCTTGAGCAGTTGGCCGGCCGAAACGCTATGGGCGACATCGCGCATGGATTTCCTGTTGAGTGATGCGTGTGGCGTTGCATCACAGTATTCCGGCCGGGAACCCTGTCGGCACGCCCCTAATTGCTGATCTGTTGCGCCGGCTTGCTGTCCTGGATCTTGTCCATGAGCTGTGCGCGGATCCTGTAGCACAAAGTCACCCCATGATTTCGGCGCTTTGTCGCGTCATGCGGCGTTCCGGCGCTAGACCAAAGCCTGACTGTCGCCAGTCGACACGATTTCGCTACGTCGCGGCGCGCGCGAAAAGATTACCGACACGTTTCCGGCCGTACTGCACTTGGCACCCATGTCCTTGGGATCGGGTCTTTGCAGTATGCGGCTCGAACGACCCACCCAATTTCCCGTACCAGAGACCACTCAGCGAAGAACACCGAGTGCTGGCATTTATCACTCGTTGGACAGAACCCTGATCAGGCTGGCGAGCAAACTGTCCAGCTCCACCTTTTGCTCGCTGGAGAGATGAGCGATCAATTCCCGTTGTCTCTCCACGTGCTCGGTCAGCATCGCGTCAACTCTGGTCAACCCTTCGGCTGTCAGCTCAACCTGGACACTTCTTCGATCTGTCGGACTACGGCGGCGGCGGACCAGACCCGCCTTCTCAAGCCGGTCCACGCGATTGGTCACCCCACCTGACGAAATCATCATCATCCGATATAGCGCGGTTGGCGATAGGGCATAAGGCTCGCCGGATCGCCTGAGCGTGGCCAGTACATCGAATTCGCCGCGTTGCAGGTTGTACTTCTTGTAAAGCGGCGATAGGTGCGTCTTATCCAGCAATTCCGCAGCCTCTAACAGGCGCCCGAACAGCATCATCGGGAAAGCATCCAGATCCGGGCGTTCTTTCTTCCACTGAGAAAACGCGAGGTCAGCTCGTGCCATTGGGTCGGCATTTTGTCTTGACATTAAGATTCTTTGTTACGAGAGTTATCCCGTATATTAAATCGGAGAGACGTTATGGCCAACGCCACGATTCGACGTCAGCATTACACCCTGTTCGCGGCGGCCGTTCTTATTGTTGGATTGAATCTGCGGCCTATCATGGCAGCCATAGGCCCAATCCTCGGACCGATACAGTCCGATACCAGCGTGAGCGATACCGTTGCCGGGCTACTGACCACCCTGCCCGTGCTCGCGATGGGGATATTTGCACTGTTCGGCGGTCTGCTCCAACGGATGCTCGGGGTCGAAAAAACCGTCCTATACGGTCTGATCGCCGTTGGGGTCGCGTCGCTGACACGTGTGGTGTTCTATGACGAGTCGGGGCTGATCGTGACTGCCGCTCTGGGCGGTGTCGGCATCGCCGTTATACAGGCTGTGCTGCCCGGCCTGATAAAACGCGACCACGCAGACAGGGCAGGCCAGCTGATGGCCTTGTACACCACTGGCATCATGGCCGGTGCGATGATTTCTTCGTCGGCGTCGGCTCCGCTATCGCGTGTCATAGGATGGCCTGGAACCTTGTCCATATGGTCCATTTTCGCCGTAATCGCATTTGTCATCTGGTCTGCGGCCACAACCGGCCGGAAAAGAATCGAGGGTAGCAGCGGCCACGCACTACCCTTGGGCTCGGCCCGCGCCTGGTACCTTCTCGTATTTTTCGGGATCGGCACATCTGCTTATACGCTCGTTCTGGCCTGGCTGCCCCCGTTTTACGTTCAACGCGGATGGTCCGGGACCAGTAGCGGGCTGTTGCTCGGCGGCTTGACACTGACTCAGGTGATCGCGGCCGTCGGGCTGTCATCGGTCGTCGACCGATTCACAGACCGTCGCCCGATACTGCTATTGATCCTGGTCCTAATCGGCTGTGGCTTGCTCTGCCTGCTTATCGCGCCAAAGCCGTTAGCCATCCCGGCGCTTTTGTTGCTGGGCATCGGCATCGGCGGACTGTTTCCGATGTCATTGATCGTCACAGCCGACCACCTGCAGGAAGCCGGTCAGGCCGGGGCGTTGATGGGGTTCGTGCAAGGTGGCGGCTATATTGTCGCCAGCATCATGCCGTTCGTGAGCGGAATATTGCGGGAGCAGTTGCATGACTTGACAATGGCCTGGCTCGTCATGCTCGCCGGGATCGCCATTCAGATATTGATGGTGCCGCGTCTGTCGCCACAGTATTCCTTGTCTAAGACGGACTGGCGCCTTTGCAAAAACAGCCTCTGACGTACCGTGGCCTATGTGGGTTCGGCTGGGCATTTCAACGCCATTGGAACGGCTCCCGGGGATTCCATAAATCAACGAGCCGATATCCGCCCGGTGCGGGCAATCTCACCGGTCGATTAGCATCTCGCAAAATTTACGGGAGCGACCACTTTGCGCTCGATGGAATCGCATTCGGTTCGACGTGAATATACGGGGCAAAACCTGGCCCGGTCGCTCTGCCGGCGGCGCGCGCCTAACCCGCCAGTCGCTCGGCACGGGCGTGACCAGACCATCCACTCCGGCCCCCTACTGCCCCAGCTTAGCAGCGGCCCGCACTACATCGACGCGCCGCGCAACCTCCCCGACAAAGGCCTCGCCCGGCCGCTGGTCGACGGCACCGCGTGAACCACGGCGTGTTCGGCGTCACCAACTTAAATGAGGATAAATCCGAGTTCTCCCCCGACAGCACCGCCAGCCGGATCGACTGCCAACTCACATTGCAGCCCGTTGATGAGGACCGCCGCGCCATGCTCGGCCCCTCCGCCCGACCGACGTGAATGCTTTCGCGCTCAGGCGCCGGGCTTAGCTTTTTTCTTAACTCAGCGCCCAGTTGCCAAGCGCGTACGACGCATTCTATCCATCAAACCGCTACGTCATCGGGCGCGGCGACGTGCCGTCCTTGCCACGCGTCACCAGGCGCTGCACCTTCAAATCCGGGTGCGCCTGCTCGGCCTCCCACAAATCGCGCTTGGCCTGCATATTGATCCAAATTTCCGGCGTGGTATCAAACGCTTGCGCCAGCCGCAACGCCATCTCCGAACTGATACCCGCCCGGCCATTGAGAATGGCGGACAACGTCTTGCGGCTCACGCCCAACGCGGCTGCGCCAGCCGTGACGCTGAGTGCCATCGGCGCGAAATAAAGCCCCTTGAGCACCTCGCCGGGGTGCGGGGGATTGTGCATACGCATAGCCATACCTCAGTGATAGTCCTCGTAATTGACGATATAGACATTCTCGCCTTCAAAGCGAAACGTGATACGCCAGTTACCCGAAACGCTCACCGCCCACATATCGGCCCGGTCACCGGAAAGCGAGTGCAGCCGCAAACTGGGCACATCCATCTCCCCAACCTTGGTAGCCGCATCCAGAAGGCCCAAAACCAGGCGCAATCGATTGGCGTGTTGCGCCTGAATCCCTGCCTTGCTGCCCGTTTCGAAGAACTTCTTGAGACCTTTGTGCTTGAAGCTCTTGATCACCTATTGATCGTAACCCGTAACGGCTTGGGTTACAATGTGAGTATGGAGCGTCTCCGCAATGATGGTTCATGGCTTATTCGTGCTCGCCCTGAGCACCACCTGCTACCGAAAATTCCGCCGCCGGATGCAATGGCGTCGCACGACCCAGGCACGCGCCCGGCCCGCCAGTTCGATGCCCCGAGCGACGACCAAATGCCCTCCCTGGCATCGTGCTGCCGTAATTTACCGAAAGAATCGTATTGTTCGGCCCAGCCGCAGTCGGCGAGGCGTCGCTGGCTGGCCCGCGCGATGTGCTGCGGCAAGCGGGGACTGATCGGCTGCGGCTTGCTCTGCCCGGTTATCGCGCCGAAGTCGTTAGCCGTCCTGGCTCTTTTGTTGCCGGGCATCGGCAGACTGTTTCCGACGTCATTGATCGTCACAGCCGACCACCCGGTGAGCCGTCTCAGCGGATACGGCAAATGGCCGCAACCGCGCATGGGGCGAAAAACGCCGAAACAAGGCGATGAATTTTCGTTTCGGCACACGAGCCGCCTGGCCGGGGCCTGATCTCACGCCGACGTGCCGGCCTGCATCAGCGGTTGTCCCATGCGAACGACTTGCCCGCAGCGGATCGTCTCGTGCAGACGGCAGTGTTCCGGGGCGAGGACGATGATGGTCGAGCCGTGTTGAAAATGGCCGAGCTGATCGCCCTTGGCGACGGACGCCTCGCACGCGATCGTGGCCGGCCCGATGTCACGAGCATTTAACCCCGAATCTATAAAGTCCAGCCGTATGCTGCCTACAAGCACCGCGCCGACGGCGACCAGTGTCACGGTCGTATTCAGCGATTCCAGCTGAAGCGGCATGACCACACGTTCGTTCCGGCAATACAGAAGGGGCACGCGCTCGAATGTCGGGGGGTTGACGTTCCAGAGATCGCCGGCGATGTGTCGGACCTGCCGGATGCTGCAGTCATACGGAGCATGAAAACGGTGATACATGGCGGCCGTCAGGCGCAAGGTGGCGTAGCGACCATTGCGGTACAGCCCGCCCCAGGATTCGTTGTCGAGCAGCTCGTGGAGGTCGTAATCAATACCTTTGGCCTGAAACAGCATGTTGTCCCTGATCGGCCCGCACGCCACCACGACCCCGTCACAGGGGCTGGTGATGACTGACGCCCGCATATCGACCGGCCTTGCGCCATCCCGAAGTTCGCGCGTGAAGCAATCGTGCAGGCTGGCGAACGAGGTTTTCCTGGCCTCGGACAGATCCAGTTCACGACTGAACAGACGCCAGGCGGCGATCGACAACCGGGCGACCAGCGGGTGCTCGATGCGGCTGAACCCTCCGAATGCCCGACTCAGCAATCGGCGCGGAATCATGCGGTTGGTGATCCAGAAATTCAGCGCCGCTCGGGCGCGCGCAACATTCAGCATGGGGCGCTCTCCACTAAAGATCGCCGGCCAGCCCGCACTGCCGGCCCATCGGAGTTGATATGTCGTCGACTATGCTCGTCATAGGCATTGTTATCGTAATCGCGGCCCTGGTCGCTGCCGCCCGGGCCGGGTACTCGCGGCTGTTGCTGTCCCGGGCCAAGCATCCATCGCTTGTCGGTCACGGGCGAATCGCCCGTCGTTTCGCACGCCAGGTGCCAAGCTATGCCTACACGGGTGAGGCGTTCTATCGGAGCGACGACGCCCCGGCGGACGTGGGCCGGCAGCGCCGCCAGGCGTTCGAGGCACTCGCCTGCCGCCTGCGTGAGCGCAGTCCGGTGTCGATCGCCGCCGGCGAACGCGTCGCCGGGATGGTCTCGGACATGCAGTTCGTGCGTCGCTACCGGGTGCCTTTCCAGTATGCCGGCCACGTGCGGGAACACCTCAGCGTCGGCGCGTTCGTCAGCGCCTCCGCGGGCGTCACCCTGACTGATCTCGACGGCAACGAGTCCCTGGATCTGACCGGCGCGTACGGCGTCAACGTCCTCGGCTACGACTTTTACAAGGCCTGCATTGCAGCCGGGGCCGAGCGGGTCGACGATCTGGGGCCGGTGCTTGGCCCCTATCACCCGGTTGTCGAGGACAACGTCCGGCGTCTCACGGAAATCTCCGGGCTGGATGAGGTTTCGTTCCACATGTCGGGCACCGAAGCCGTCATGCAGGCGGTACGACTGGCGCTTTACCACACCGGGCGCAGCCACCTGGTGCGCTTCTGCGGTGCTTATCATGGCTGGTGGGATGGCGTTCAGCCCGGCATCGGCAACCCGCACAAGACCGGCGACGTCTACACCCTCCGGGACATGGACGAACAAACGCTGCGGGTGCTCCGCCAGCGGCGCGACATTGCCTGTGTTCTGGTCAACCCGCTGCAGGTGTTGCATCCGAACGCCAACGCCCCGGGCGACGGTTCGCTGATTAACAGCGCGCGGTCTGCAAACCCCGACGTGGCGGCTTACGGACGGTGGCTGCGCGAGCTGCGCCAGGTGTGCACCGAGCGCGGTATCGTCTTGATTCTCGACGAGGTCTTCGTGGGTTTCCGTATCGCCTATCGCGGTGCGCAGGAATATTTTGGTGTTCAAGCCGACCTCGTTACCTATGGCAAGACGCTTGGCGGCGGGCTGCCGGTGGGCGTGGTGTGCGGCCGTGCCCACCTGATGAAGCGGTTCCGCGATGACCGCCCGGTCGATATCTGCTTTGCCCGCGGCACTTTCAATTCCCACCCCTATGTCATGGCGACGATGAACGAGTTTCTCCGGCGCAGTGCGGGCGCGGATATACAGGCGATCTATGCCAATGCAGACGAAATCTGGCAACGCCGCGCTCGCCTGTTCAACCAGCGTCTCGAGGCCGAGCACCTGCCGCTTCGCGTGGCCCATTTCTCGTCCATTTTCACCGTCCTGTACACGCAGCCATCGCGCTACAACTGGATGCTGCAGTTCTACTTGATCGCCGAGGGGCTGACCCTGCCATGGATCGGCACCGGCCGGTTCATCTTCAGTCTGAACTACACGGAAGACGAGTTCACGGCCGTCGTGGACCGCTTTGTGTCCGCGGCCCGGCAAATGAGCGAAGGCGGTTGGTGGTGGCACGATCCATCCCTTACCAATCAACGGATACAGCGCCGCATCCTCCGGGAAATGCTTCAAGCGAAGCTGGGCTCCGCTGGTGGCGCCCGAACCAAGAGACAACAGCAGATATGACTACAACCCTCGTTTTCCTGCTCTGCGCAGTCCTTTTGAGCGCCGAGCGCGTCACGTATTTCCTGGTCTGGCGTCATCCGGAAAGGTTCCAGCAGATCTGCCGCCATCGATTGCCCGCTGCCCTGGGCGCGCCCATTGATGTCGTCCAGGTCTTGTTCCGGGGCTTCAAAGTGCTGCAGATCGGCGTCTTTTTGTTCTGGTGCGCCTGGTTCGCCGATGGCCTCCCGATCCCCACGGCGACCCTCGCCCCGTGGCTCATTGGCGCCGCCATGATCGTCGCGGGGATGGTGCTGAACTTCAGCGTCTTCGCCGTGCTCGGCAAAACGGGCGTGTTCTACGGCAACAAGCTGGGCTACGACGTGCCCTGGCGGGAAGACTTTCCGTTTTCACTGGTTCCCCATCCGCAGTACGTCGGTGCCGTTCTGGCGATCTGGGGGCTCTTCCTGATCATGCGGTTCCCCCACCCCGACTGGTTTGTGCTGCCCCTGCTGGAAACGCTTTACTACGTGCTGGGCGCCCACTTCGAGCAATGACCCCACCGGCGGCGCCTGTGCATCATTACCTGGCGATCATGGGATCATAGAGATCGCCACGCAGCACATAGAGCGGCGCTTTCCAGTAAAGCTTCAGGTCGTGCAGCGGATCGGTGATGATCTTGGTTGCCCAGGCCAACCCGGTCACGATGCTGGCTTGCATGAACAGTTGCACCATGCGAAACAGCACGGCCCCGATACCGATGCAGATCCAGGTCACCGCGACGTTATGCATGAATTGATAGATGTCGGTATGCGGCGACAGGAGTCCGAACAGGTTTGGCTTGAGGATCAATACGATCGGCGAAAGTGCCCAGACACTCAGCAGCACGATCTTGCGCCGCAGGTTGTAGCCGACCTTTATGGATTCCTTGTATTCGTGGGTCGCTTCGTTCTCGTCGTCGTAGCCTTTCGGTTCGAAGAAGAAGTGTCCGATCTGCCGGGAAATCATCGCCAGAAACCAGCCCGTTATTGCAGCCGACACGGGGGACCTGAACACCAGGAAGTAGGTCATGAGGAAACAGCAGGCGCTGAACAGATGCAGTGACTGGTTGATCCGGCTGTGATGATAGTAACGGTGATCATCCCATCGCTGTTGTTTTAGCTCAGTGAGGAATTTCGTCATTGATCTTGTTTCCGAATTAAAGATGGAACCTCAGATTGCCCCTGTGCAGAGCAAAGCGGATCGCGCCAGACGCTCGACGCGTTCGATTACGCCTCGTGTCGGGGCGTCGGCAATGGCGTAATGAATCCAGCCGAAACGAGTTTCGCCACGATGCGCACGAGCGTGAAAGCGACATCCGGACTGCACGCTACCGAATGCTGACACACAATCTTTGCGACTATGTAACAGTGTTGTTTTGATCTTGCAGCACAGGCACAGGTTCCGACGAACGGGCGCCGCTGGCCTCGATACCGGGGCGCCGCATGCCCGGCGAACCCGCAGACTGCGCGGCACCTGCGCATGATCACGCAAAATCCCGGGCACCGGGCACAAAAACCCGCGAGCGCGGGTTTTCGGGATGTGGACCAAACGGGAACTCAGACGATACGCACGTCATCGGCCGCCTCAACGACGGCGGGCACTTGTCGGTTCTGTATCGACCCGAGGCTCGCCGCTGGTATCGGCGATCGCTGCCGTGAACAAGCATTCGCCGGATCGTCGGCTTAAACCGAGCCATCTGAGCCCGCAATACACGCCCCAAGCGATCATTGCGATGCTCGGTTAGCGCGACCAGCAGCGATGCGACGAATGGCGGCTTCGCGATCGCGCAGCACATCAGCCAGCTTTTCACGATATCCATTGACGACCGTTTCCGGTGCCAGATCGGGGCGGCCCGAATCGAATGGCGGCGCGGGCGCGTATTCGAGCGCGAGCTGGATGGTCTGCGCCACGCCCACGCCGGCGATCCGGGCGACCAGCGCGAGTGCGAAGTCGATGCCGGCCGTTACCCCGCCACCGGTCCAGATATTACCGTCATTGACGACGCGGCCCTCGTCGGGGATCGCGGCGAACTCGGTCAGCATATGCCGCCATGCCCAGTGACAAGCCGCATGCCGCCCCTCTAACAGACCGGCGGCCGCCAGAATCAATGAGCCGGTGCATACCGATGTCACGTAGTCGGCCAAACCGGCCAGGCGCCGGATCGCGGCCATGAATCCGGGACGCGCCATCGCCTCCACGCAGCCGAATCCACCCGGCACGCACAGCACATTGCAGTGCGTAATCGTCGCAAGGTCTTCCAGACCTGTGAATACCAGCCCTTCCGCCTCGATATCCCGGCCGCCTTCCGAGGCTACGCTGAGATGAACGCCGGGCAGGCGCGCAAAGACCTGATGCGGGCCGCAAAAATCCAGATGGGTTACGCCCGGATACAGTGGGAACACGATATGCGTCGTGGGAGCGGCGCTTGTCATGGGCTGGTCTGATTGGGGTGGTTGATTCAGGATAGCGATTTCGCGGATGTCGCGAATGTCATCCTTCCCTCTTTTTCAGCCATGACTTACCGCGTCGGCTTCTTCGTATTTCCGGATTTCCATATCCTCGATCTCACCGGCCCATTGTCGGTGTTCGATAGTGCCGGCTATTTCGGTCGCGCCTACAGCGCCGACATCCAGATGTTATCCATGACCGGTGGTCTGATTCGCAGCTCGTCGGGCCTGGTCACGGACACGACTCGCTGGAACCGCCAACCCGTTGATACATTCATCGTGGTCGGTGGCCGCGGTTCTCGGGCCGCTTCCGCCTGTGTCGACAGCGTAGCCGCCGTGCGATACGCCGGCACCACAGCGCGCCGGACCGCCAGCGTTTGCACCGGCGCCTTTGTGCTCGCCGCAACCGGCCTGCTCGACGGCCGCAAGGCGACCACACACTGGCGCCACGCGGGCGAGCTACAAAGCCGGTTTCCAAGGATTCTTGTCGACGGCGAGCGTATCTTTATTCAGGACGACCGATTCTGGTCATCTGCCGGAATCACGGCCGGCATCGATCTGGCCCTGGCGCTGATGGAATCTGATTTCGGCCCGCAACTCTCGCGAGCGATCGCCGGCGAATTGGTGGTCTATCATCGACGCTCGGGCGGCCAGTCGCAGTTTTCGGCCTTGCAAGCGCTGCAACCGGCGTCGGATCGTGTTCGTGTCGCGCTGGAATATGCACATGCCCATCTGCAAGCCGATCTGTCGATCGAATGCCTGGCCTCGGCAGCCGCGCTCAGCGCGCGACAACTCACGCGACGGTTCAAGGCCGAAACCGGCCTGACACCTGCGCGAGCGGTCGAGCGTCTTCGGGTGGAAGAAGCACGACGACTGCTCGACGACGGCGGACTATCCGTGGCACAAATCGCCCGCGCCGTTGGCTTCGCCAACCCCGAACGGATGCGGCGAGCCTTCATCCGACGTCTCGGCCATCCACCACAGGCGCTACGGCGCGCCAGCCGTTAATTTCGTCTACCCGGCTGGACACTTGTTCTGAGCTATGAAAACGCTTCGGGGATCTCTTCCATCGCTTCTTCGGTATGAAATATCTTGAATCCGCGATCCTGGTAGTTCTGTAGCGCTTTGGGGTGATCCAGTGTGCAGGTGTGCACCCATACGCGCTCCGCGCCCATATCCCAGGCCCGGGAAATGGCTGTGGTCAGAAACGCGCCCCCGATACCCTTGCCAATAAAGGTGGGCAGAAGCCCGAAATATACGACTTCAACACGTTTGTCGTTCTGAAATTCAAGTTCGAAATAGCCCGCCAGCGTACCCGAGACATGGGCGACCCATATCTCGGTTTCAGGACGATTCAGGTGGGCAAGCCAGTCTGTATCCGTCCATGAGAGCCGTGAAGTCCAGAACCATTCAGCGCCGACGCCAGCGTACAGGAAACGATTAAACTCGGGCGACGCTATTTCGCTCTGGATTAATTGAAACCGGTCGTAGCCGGATTTTGCGGATCGCAACTGCCCGGGTTCACGCATCTCCAGGTAGGTTGTTTTAACAAGACGCTTCATAGCAATTAAAAAGAGGTAGCGACGGCTTCCAGCTCGGATTGGATAATTCTAGCGATGCGATCTGCCCATAACGTATACGCCGCCGCGCCCGGATGGAAGCCATCGACTGCGAAATGAACTTTTTCGGCGGGAAAGATCACCGGAACAAAACGACACGCCGCGTTATCCTGCGCAATATTTTGCATGATTCGATTGAGTCTTTTCGCGCGTGCGCCCAGCCACCAGCGCAAGGGCTGTGGCAGCGCCGGGGATTGATGCATCGGCGGCACGCTGGCCAGCAAAATGTGGCGGGCTTGAAACTTCGTTTTGAGTAACGAAACAATTTTCAGCAGATTGTCGGCCCACTGCCTCGACGACGTGCGTGCAGCGACATCGTCGACGCCGACGAAAACCAAGACAAACAGGCGCTGGGCCAAGGCCACGACGACCACTTCGGCGCCCGGCACACCTTGGCCATTTCGGTCGCCGGCAGGCCCCGGGAGAAAACAAGAACCGCAGTCTCAGCGAATCAACCGTCTGAGTTCATCGCGCCATTTTGAGTTCGTCCGATGCAGGCACGCCTACGCCCCGCCATTTTTTGTCAGGACCAAGCCGTGGTCAGTTTGACGATATACCCAGTGGGGTCGACCTGAAATCAGTTACCGATCTTGCGGACTTCGTAAGCTCAGTGCGCTCTTGCAATCCATCAACCATCCGAAACGGGCGTCGGTCCGGAGCGAAAGGGCTCGAGCGTACGCGCCGAGTGTGCCGTGGTAGTGAGCGAGCCCTGCCGTAAGTAGTTTTCCAAGTGGTCAAGCAGCGCGGTATTGCCACTGGCGCCATTGCGCCAGACCGACAGTTCGTAATCGGGCAATGCCGGCAGATGCCGCGCCGCAGTCAACTCGACCACGCGGGCCGATAAGTCGGGCAGGCAGCGATGGGGAAGTACACTGACCGCAAGGCCGGCACCGACGGCCGCGGTCACCGCTGAAAGGCTGACACAGGTGTAGGCCAGACGATAGCGAATGCCGGCTTGTTCCAACGCGTGCAATGCGTCTTTACGAAAGCGGCAGCCTTCGGGAAACAGCGCCAGGGGCAACGGGTCGTGATCGTAGACAGCGGTTTCCGGCGACCCGATCCAGACAAGCGCGCCGCGTTGAATGACGCGGCCGAAGTCGTCGCCGGGCCCGCTGGTAATCAATGCCATGTCCAGACTGCCGGCCTCGATGCGGCGCAAGATATTGGCGGAGGTATTGCAGTACAACTCGACGCCGACTTCGGGATGCGTCTTCGAGAAACGCGCCAGCAGGTCGGGCAAGAGCGTGGCCGCGAAATCATCCGGTGCGGCAAAACGGATATGACCGCTCAGCGGCTCCCGGTCGAAGGCAGCGGCCGCCGCTTCGTAGGCGCGCAGGATACGGTGCGCATGAACCCGTAGTTTTTCACCGTCGGCGGTGAGTCGTTTACATCGACCGGACTTTTCGAACAAGCGCGCACCCATGTCCTCCTGAAGTTTGCGCATCTGCAAGCTGACTGCGGCTTGACTGCGGTGAACCTGCCGAGCCGCGGCGGTAAACGTGCCCGTATCGGCGACGCACATAAATGTTCTCAACAACTCGGGATCGACTGGCTGTTTCATGGCGGCTACCGTCGCGGCTAATACATAAGCATTGGTTATGAATGAGCCCAGTATAAATAGTTGGAATGATCGATCGATCCACTCCTATGCTGCCGCATGCCTGTACCCACTGCGATCCGAGAACAGAGTCATGTCGGTTCATGATCATGGCCGCCCGCGCGGCGTGAACGCCATCCCCTATGTCTTTGTGCTCATCTGGAGCGCCGGCGCCATCGTGGTCAAGCTGGGTTTGCAGGATACGACCGCCTTGGCGTTTCTGGCGCTGCGGATGCCCATCGCCGCATTGGCCGTGTGGTTGATTATCCTGTGGGTGCGGCCGAAATGGCCGTATTCGCGGTCGGGGTTGGCCATCACCGTCGCAACCGGCCTGTTGATGCAGGTGGTCTATCAATCCTGTTTCTTTCTGGCACTGGCGTATCGACTGACCCCTGGCATGATGGCGATCATTCTCGGAACCCAGCCGCTGCTGACCGGCCTGGTTCGTTTTCGGCAAACACACGCACGCCAATGGTTAGGCTTGGTGCTCGGTCTCAGCGGCCTGATCCTGGTGGTCGGTGTTGGCGCGCTCGCGCATCAGGTGCCGATAGCAGGCCTTGTGTGGGGCCTGTTGGCACTACTGGGTATTACCGCCGGCACGCTCATGCAAAAGTTCAACAGTGCGTCGAGACCCATTCTGTGCGACATGGCCGTGCAGTATTCAGTAAGTGCGGTGGTGCTGGTGGTGATTGCGCTGTGGCTGCCGGGGCAATCCGTTCACTGGACGCCGGTGTTCACGCTGACGCTGGGCTGGATGTCGTTGGTCGTGTCGGTCGGTGCGACACTGCTGCTTTACTTCATGATTCAGCGGGGCGAGGTTACACGGGTCACCAGCCTGTTCTTCTGCGTTCCGCCTGCCACCGTACTGTGGGACTTCCTGTTGTTCGGCGACCGACTGTCCGTGCCCGCATTGATCGGCATGCTGCTGGTCGTCGCCGGCCTCATCCTGATTAACCGGCCCGCACCCGGCAAGTCGCCCCGCGTCAACGGCTGATAGACGATGTGAAGACGCCACCGCCCAAGACGGTGGCGTCTTCATTTGAAGCGTCTGTGCCGTGTGGGGGGTTATCTACCCCAAAGTACCGGGATTTCAATGGACGAGAGTGGTCGGACAAAAACGATGAGCACAAAAAAGCCCGTATAAACGGGCTTTTAAAGACTTCCCTGGAACGCACTGGAAGATTTGGATGGAGGCCAGGCCCGGAATCGAACCGAGGTACGCGGCTTTGCAGGCCGCTGCATCACCACTCTGCCACCTGGCCCCAAGTGCGAAGCCCGAGAATAAACCAGGCCTCGACAAAGAAAAACCCCGGCCGGTTCGGCCGAGGTTTCGGCTGTCTGGAGCGGGAAACGAGATTCGAACTCGCGACCCCAACCTTGGCAAGGTTGTGCTCTACCACTGAGCTATTCCCGCCGTGTGAGCGCGTATTATAGGGCAGCGAAACAAGGTGTCAACGATTGATTCCAATCGATTCCGAAATTTGCCGGCCCCGGCGGATCGCGTGCGTCAGCCCCGCTCGATGCTCAGCGTCGGCCAGGCCTGGCGCAGGTAGATCACCATCGACCACAACGTCAGCGCCGCCGATATGACAAGCAGCACCACACCGCCGGTATAGATCGCCTGCTGGTGGTAGAGATCGTAGAGCATGAGGAAGATCGCGAGCATCTGCACGGCGGTCTTGTATTTCCCGAGCGAACCGACCGAAACCACGCCGCGCTGGCCGAGTTCGGCCATCCATTCGCGCAGCGCCGATACGGTCAATTCGCGGCCGACGATAATGCTGGCCGGCAAGGCGACAAACCAGTGCGGATCGCGATACACAAGCATGACCAGTACGGCGCAGACAATGAGCTTGTCCGCGACCGGGTCGAGAAAGGCGCCGAACGCCGAGGTCTGATTCCAACGCCGCGCGAGATGGCCATCGAGCCAGTCCGTGGCCAGCGCGATGCCGAACAGCACGGCCGCCACCACGTTGAAACCCGGGAGCGGAACGAATAACAACCCAAGCACGAAGGGAATGAGTATGAGCCGGAACAGGGTGAGCCAGATGGGCAGGTTCAACGTCTCTCCTCGCGTTGTGGTCGCACGGGCGTTCGCTTACGCCGTGTCGTGAAAATAATCGTAGATCCGCTGCGCCATGGCGGTACTGATGCCGTCGACGCGCGCCAGATCGGAAACGCCGGCCCGCGCCACCTCGCGTGGTCCGCCGAAGGTCTGCAGGAGGCTTTTCCGTCGTTTCGGCCCCAACCCTTCGACGCCGTCGAGAACCGAGGCGCTGCGCGCCTTGCCTCGCTGGCCTCGATGCGCGGCAATCGCGAAACGATGCGCCTCATCCCTGATCTGTTGGATCAAATGCAGCCCCGGTGAGTCGGCTGGCAGTATAAGAGGTGCATTCTGCCCCGGCAAAAACAGCTGTTCCAGGCCCGGCTTGCGCGTCGTGCCCTTGGCAACGCCCAGCAGCTGCACGCCGCTGACTCCAAGCTCGTCGAGCGCCTCCCGGGCCACGCCCAGCTGGCCCTTGCCGCCATCGATGAGCAGCAGGTCGGGCAGTTTCGCTTCGCCGGCCTTGACCCGTTTGAAGCGGCGCGTCACGGCCTGGCGCATCGCCGCATAATCGTCCCCCGGTTCGATGCCGGTGATATTGAAGCGCCGATACGCCGATTTGTTCGGCGCCCCGGCCTCGAACACTACGCACGAGGCCACCGTCTTCTCGCCCCGGGTATGGCTGATATCGAAACAGGCCATCTGCATCGGCGGGTCGTTCAGCCCAAGCGCCTCGGCCAGTGCGGTCAGGCGCTTCTCCACGCCCGCGCGGCTGGCGAGTTTGGCCGACAGCGTCTGCTCGAGCGTGGCGCGTGTGTTTTCCAGCCAGCGGCGACGCTCGCCGCGTACGTTGGTCTTGATGGCCACGCGCCGCTTGCCTCGCGCCGAGAGGCTCTCGGCCAGTTCGGCGTCGTCGACGGGCATCGGGTCGACCAGAAGCTCCGGCGGGGCCGGCCGGTCGATGTAGTACTGACTGATGAACGCGGCCATCGCGTCGCCAATCTGGGTGCCCGACGGCGCGCTGGGGAAGAAGCTGCGATGGCCGAGATTGATGCCGCCCCGCACCGTCACCACCACCACCGCGGCCACACCAGCGTCGATGGCGCCGCAGATCAGGTCGAAGTCGCCCTTGCCGCCCACGGTCTGGCTCTGCGCCTGGAGCCGGCGCAGCGCCGAGATCTTCTCGCGCAGGCGGGCCGCGGTCTCGAAATCGAGCCGGGCCGACGCGGCCTCCATGTCCTGGACCAGCCGATCGATGAGTTTTTCGTTGCGCCCTTCCAGCATTTCCACCGCGTCGGACACATCGCGCGCGTAGTCCTCGGCGCTGATGTAGCCCACGCAGGGCGCGCTGCAGCGCTTGATCTGGTATTGCAGACAAGGCCGCGATCGGTTCTCGAAATAGCTGTCGCGACAGTTGCGCAGCTTGAACAGCCGCATCAGCGTATCCGCCGTATTCTTCACCGCGCCGGAACTGGGGAACGGGCCAAAATAATGGCCTTTACGCTTCTGCGCGCCGCGGTGATAGACCACCCGCGGATAGTCGTTGTCGCCCGTGAGCAGCAGATAGGGATAGCTCTTGTCGTCACGCAGCACCACGTTGTAGCGCGGCCGGTGCTTTTTGATCAGCGTCGACTCGAGCAGCAGCGCATCGTCTTCAGTATGGGTGACGGTGACCTCGATATTGGCCACCTGATCGAGCATCGCCTCGGTCTTGGCGCTGCCCGAGGCGCGGAGGAAGTAACTCGATACGCGCTTTTTGAGATTCTTGGCCTTGCCGACGTAGAGCACCTCGCCGGCGGCGTTATACATGCGATAGACGCCGGGGCGCGTGGTCAGCTGTCGGACGTAGCGGTTGGGGTCGAATCCGGTCTCGTCGGTCATGGTTCTATGATGCGCCCGAAGCGGTTGATGACAAGTCGCGCATTGCATCCACCGCCGCTCGCGCCCGGGCGAATACCGCGTCGAACATGGCGGGCGTGAGCCGGCGCGTATTCTGGTTGTAGCGGCTGCAATGATAGGAGGCGATCAGCCGGCGCCCATCAGCCAGCGTGTATGCCGCGGCATGGCCGAAGGGATAAGCCACCTGGCGCAGGCCAAGCGCCCGCACGGTGGCCTTGTGGGCCAGCCCGCCGAGCGTCACCAGCACCCGCGCGGCGGCCATCTCGTCGACCAGAAATCGATTACAGGTGTGGATCTCGGCGGCGATCGGGCGATTGTCCGGCGGCAGGCATTTCACCGCGTTGGTTATGCGGCAGTCGTAAAGTTCGAGACCGTCGTCCCGGCCAACCGAGCGGGGCGCGCCGGCAAAGCCGTGGGCGTGCAAGGTGGCATAGAGCAAGCTGCCCGCGTCGTCGCCGGTGAATGGACGCCCGGTCGCGTGGGCACCGTGAAGCCCGGGCGCGAGCCCGATCACCAGCAGTGCCGCATTCGGCGGGCCGAACGCGCGCACGGGCGCGCCGTGATGCGCCGGGAAAGCGCGCCGCATCTCCCGGCGCAATGCCACCAGACGCGGACAACGACGACAATGGGGCGCGGGTTCGCGCATCCCCTCTCCTCCATTCCGGCGCGCAGTCCGGACATGCGGGTTATTCATTACCACCGGTCGGTCGAGCCGGCTATGGCGCTCGGTGAGGCCGCCCGCTCGACATGCAATCCACCGGATCGGACACGGCGAGCGGCCCCGCGCACCGCCCGCCGACCGGCAGGGCCGCGCCGCGTGCGATCACGGACCAGGCCTCGACGCGCCGAAGTCGTCGGAGCACGGGCCAGGCCAGGAACCGCGGTCTAACAGGACGCAGAATGACGCGGATCGGGGCCTGGGCCGGATGATCGACGATCATTCGGTGACGCCCAGACGCGTCGTTCTATAATGCCAACTCGGCATTGGAGACCACGATCCCGTCGAGATCGGCGTAGAGCCAGTCTTCGGGCATGAACGACACGCCGGCGAAGCGGACTGGTACGTCTCGTTCGCCGACATTCTTCTTGTCCGACTTGAGCGGATGGGTATTCAGCGCCTTGACCGCGACATCCATCTGCGAGATCGCCTCGGCATCACGGATACAGCCATAGACGATGACGCCGGCCCATTCGTTGTCGATCGCGAGTTGGGCGAGATTGTCGCCCAGCAGCGCGCAGCGATCGGAACCACCGCCATCGACCACCAGTACGCGGCCGGCGCCGGGCTCTTCCAGCGCGAGCCGCACCAGCGAATTATCCTCGAAGCACTTCACGGTACTGATGGGGCCGCCGAAGGCGAGCCGGCCGCCGAAGTCGGTGAACATCGGCTCCAGAATCTGCAGCTGATCGGCGAACTCGTCGCACAGATCGGTTACGGGATACATGAAAGTCTCCTTGCTCAGGACGCGTAATAACGTGACGCCGCAGGACGCGCGCCGAGACCGCACAGGCCCGCCAGCGCACCGCCACTCAACAGGATGAAATAAATCAAGGACCAGGCCGGCAGACTCAGGCCGAGGAACGCGCCCTTGACCGTGGCACAGCTGGCATCACCGCGCAGCACGACCGACACCACCTCCTGCAACGGCATGATGTGGATCAGGTAATTCAGGCCGGGACCGCAGGCGGGCACCTGGTCGGCCGGCAGATGCATGAGCCAGACGTGGCGCGCGGCGATCGCGGCGCCGGCAAGAGCCGCCAGGCCGGCCAGCCCAGCGTAGACACGGTGCGCCAGCGCGCCCGGACCATGGATCCAGCCCACCAGGCAGAACAACGCCACGCCGGCCATGGCCACGCGCTGGAAAATACACAGCGGACAGGGCTCGAGCCCGCCGACGTATTGCAGCAGGTAGACCAGAACCAGCGCGGCGAAGGCGGCGGCGAACCCCGCGGCGAAATACAGGCGAGAAGTCATCGACGGGATATTCCCACAGCGTCCGGCCGGCGGCAACGCAGGTGGAGGCCGCGCGGTCGTCTGTTATCATGAAGTGCATGATGACACTGCGTGCCTTGCCATGACGCCACCTCGTGTCGTGGCCCGGGCCGCGAGTGCGTTGCTGATCGCCGGGAGTCTTTCCGGCATCGGGGCAGCCGCCGCACCCGGGGCGGCGCCGGCACGTCTCGATCGGCTCGGGCACGGCTTGTTTCCCGGCGTCGGGCACCTTCTGGCACCGGGAAACACCCCCTGGCCGCGCTTCGTAGACCCGTGGTCGGCCTCATCCCGCCCGGCCGCCGTGCTGCGCGAGATCGCAGCGCTTCCCCCCGGCCCGCGAGCCGATGCGCCGCGGCCGGGACTGAGCCCGCGCCAGCGGCAGGACCTCGGACGGCGGCTGCACACGACGCTGCCGCGCTACAACCAGCTGTTCGCAAATGCCGGCCGGGCTTATGGCTTCCCGGCCTCGCTGCTCGCCGCGGTCGCCTACATCGAGTCCAAATGGCACCCGCGCGCGACCCATCACAGCGCTGCCGGCATGATGATGCTGTCGCCTTCGACAGCGCGGACGGTGGGCGTGACCCACCGACTCTCCGCCGTGGCAAGCGTGCGCGGCGGCGCTCACTATCTGGCACGAATGCGTGTCCGGGTTTCGAGCAAGGTCCCCCTGCCCGATCGCAACGATTTCGCACTGGCTGCGTACAACATGGGCCTGGGCCATCTGCGCGATGCGCAGACGCTGGCGCGGCGGCTCGGCAAGAACCCGCATCTATGGTCCGATCTCAAGCAGGTGCTGCCGCTGCTGGCCGAGCCGCGTTACTACACCGACCTGCCCCACGGTTATGCCCGCGGCGGCGGCGTGGTCGCCTATGTCGAGCGCGTACGCGGTTACCAGGCGCTGATCGCGCCGCATCTCGACTGATCGGCGCATCGCGCCGGTCGCCCCTTCAATCACTCGAACCCTTTCAAGGAACCCGACTTGTCCGATTTCATGCCGACCACGCCGGTCGTCCAACGCCATGGCCCGCTGCAACTGGCCGGGCGCGTGTTCTACCCCGTGGTCACGCTCATCCTCACACTGGTCGCCGCGACCATGCTCTGGCCCGAAACCATGTCGGGCGTGTTCAATGTGCTGCTGGCCGATATCGTCCATTACTTCGGCTGGTACTACATCTTCATCTGCGCCGGCTTCATCGGCTTCTGCATCTGGGTGGGCTGCAGCCGCTTCGGCACACTCCGGCTCGGGCCGGACGACTCGCGCCCGGAGTTCTCACGCCTGTCCTGGTACACGATGCTGTTCTCGGCCGGCATCGGCATCGGAGTCATCTTCTACGGCACGGCCGAGCCCGTGGCCCACTTCCACCACGCGCCGCGGCACATGACCTCGGACACCGTCGCCGCCGCCCGCTATGCGATCCAGCTGACCTGGATGGAATGGGGCGCGGGCGCGTTCGCGATCTATATCATCGTCGGGCTGGCGCTCGGCTTCGCCACCCATCGTCACGGCCGCCCGCTGGCGATCCGCTGGGGCCTGGAACCCCTGCTGGGGCGCTGGGTGCACGGCTGGATCGGCGACCTGATCGATATCGTGGCCATCATCGGCACCGTGTTCGGGCTGGCGACCTCGCTCGGCCTCGGCGTCATCCAGATCAATACCGGCCTGCAGTATCTCGGCATCGCCCATTCCTCGCTCGACCTGCGCATCACCATCATCGCGCTGATCAGCCTGGCCGCCGGCGTTTCCGTGCTGTCGGGCCTGTCGCGCGGCATCAAGTGGCTGTCGAACCTCAACATCCTGCTGGCCGCGGTGCTGCTGGCCTTCGTGTTCGTGTTCGGCCCCACCGTGTTCCTGCTCAAGGCGCTGACCGCCTCGTTCGGTTACTACTTCCAGCACATCCTGCAAACGAGCTTCGAAACCGATTTCTCCACCGGCAGCGACAAGTGGCAGTCCTACTGGACGGTATTCTTCTGGGCCTGGTGGATCGCCTGGGGCCCGTTCGTGGGCACTTTTCTGGCGCGCATCTCGCGCGGGCGCACGGTGCGCGAATTCGCTCTCGGCGTACTCTGCATCCCGACCCTGGGCATTTTCCTGTGGTTCGGCACCATGGGCTGGGCCGCACTGCACCGCGAGATGTTCGGCGCCGGCGGACTCGGCGATGTCGCGACACAACAGGTCGTCTTCGATTACCTCGCCGGCCTGCCGTTCGCCACGTTCAGCTCGATTCTGGCGATCGTGCTCATCGTGACCTTCTTCGTCACCTCGGCGGACTCGGGCGCGTTCGTGGTCGCCGTGCTGTCCACCGGCGGCATGACGCGCCCCCCGGTGTCGACCCGCGCGTTCTGGGTCCTGCTGCAGGGGCTCGTCAGCATTGCGCTCGCCATCGCCGGCGGCCTGTCGGCGCTGCAGACCGCCTCGCTGGTCGGCGGCCTGCCGTTTTCGGTGGTCATGATTCTGATGTGCGTGGCCGTGGTGAAGAGCATGCGACGTGAACTCGCGGTCTCCGAACACCGTCGCGCCGCCGTGCCAGGCACGATCACACTGGCCGATTGACAGACCATCCACCGGCCTGCGCCACGCGCGCGGGCCGGCCCACAGCACCGATGGCGAGCACGCGAGGGCGCGAATTATCCACAGCCGGTCCGCGATACCGGCGCGCAAGCCGCATAGCCGGGTATCGGAAGCGCGAATGTTTGCGTCGGCGCGGCCCGCGATACACAGTCGGGCCGTTCATTCCTAGCGCGATACATCATGATCGAATTCTATTACCACCCCTCACCGAACCCGGAGAAGGTCGCACTCTATCTGGAAGAAAGCGGCCTCGACTACGCGCTGAAACCGGTCGACACCCGCAAGGGTGAGCAACATGCCCCGGAATTCCTGAAGATCAATCCGAACGCCAAGACACCGGCGATGGTCGATACCGACACTGGCGCGCGCGTGTTCGACAGCACCGCGATCCTGCTGTACCTGGTCGACAAGACCGGCCAATACCGCTTGCCGGAAGATCCGGTCGAGCGCGGCCAGGCGCTGTCGTGGCTGATGTTCATCGCCACGGGCATCGGTCCGTACTCGGGCCAGTGCGTGCACTTCCGGCATTTCGCGCCCGAAGGCAACGACTACGCCATCAATCGCTACGACTTCGAGGCCCGTCGGCACTGGGGGTTGATCGAGCAACACCTGGCCGATCGCCGCTACATGGCGGGCGAGGCCTACGGCATCGTCGACATGGCGTTATGGGGCTGGGGCAGCCGCGTGCCGTTCATTCTCGACAACCAGGGCGTCTGGTCGGACTTTCCGCGGATCAAGCGGTTGCTCGACGAAATCGAGGCCCGGCCCGCAGCGCAACGCGCACGTGCGTTGAAATCCCGGCATGCCTTCAAGACCGAGATGGACGACGAGGCCCGGCGCCACATGTTCCCGCAGAACAGCGCCCGCGGCTGACCGACAGACGGCAAACCGGCCGCGACGGCCGGTTTGCCTGGCTCGGCGCCGTTCAACGATCGCCGGAATCGTCGCGGCGCCGGGCGCCTGCATGCCGCAGCGCGGGTATCGCATAAGCGAGCGCGGCGGCCACGGCGATGGCCCCGAACACGATCTCGAATCGGGGATAGAGCCGGACGAGCAGCAACGCCAGCATCGCCACGAACAGCGCCCCCGAGCGCTGCATCCGGCCGCGATCCCCCATTCGCAGACTGATCAGGAACGCGCCCATCGCGCAGGCCGCGCCCACGGTCAACAGATTCAGCAGCATTGGACACCTCCGCTGGCTGTTATCCCGGCCACACGCGCCACTCAGCGCGCCCCGGGCCGCGCCGTCCATTCCTCCACGGTCAGCGCATAGCGTTCGTGATCGCGCCAATCGCCGCCGATCTTGAGATAACGCGGGGAAAAGCCTTCCAGCCGAAAACCCAGGCGTTCGACAAGCGCCTTCGACGCTCGATTGGCCGGCTGAACATTCGCCTCGACCCGATGCAGGCCATGGCGATCGAAGGCGAGGTCGATCACCCGGGCGAGCACCTGCGACATGAGCCCGCGCCCTTGATAGGGCTCGAACACGAAATACGCGAGGAAGGCGGACTGCAGCGCCCCGTGCACGATTTCGTTGATATGCACGCAGCCGATGAGTGAATGATCGCCAGCGACGGCCACATAGCTGGCCTGGTTGATCGCCTCGTAACGTCTTAGATGCTGGCGGAAACCCGCCACGGTGCAAGGCGGCGAAATCCAGGGATGATGAAGACCCACACTTCGCCGGGCTGCCTCAAGGAACGCCGCCTGGTGTCGTGCCTGAACCGGCTCGATCGTGAACATTCCACCTGCTTCGTCGAGTCACTCTACCCCGTATCTTAGCGAGATTGACCGGTATTCGTGCGAGTGATGGCGATCGAGGTGTTGAAAACGGGGCAAGGCGAACCAGCCCGACGCGCCTATCCCACACCGTCGGGCTTCGAGATACGAAACGGCCGCTTAACACGCAGAATTGACGGCTGCGGGCCAATCTGAAACATTCCCGCCACAATCCCGCACCGAATGGTTCCAGCCGTGTCCGAAACACAAAAGGGTCCCCTGGCCCAGCAGCTTCTCGACGATGCCGTATTTCCGCAGCTTCTGGCGGACAGCAAGGCACTCGTGGCCAGCGAGGTCGAAAAGAAGAACATGGCCCTGCGCACCGGATTCAACATCGTACGGAAAGCCAAGCCGAATCTGATCGACAGTGCCATGCGCGCCCTGCTGCCACAATTCGTGGATGCACTGGAACCGTTCTATGTCCGCGCCCAGGCCGACCCGGACACGCATTTCCGCGATTATCTGATGGCCCATCAGAGCCAGGTGGCCGACGCTCTCCTCGCGGTCAGTGATCGCCGGGTGGCCGAGGTGAACAATCGGGTGGTCAAATCCGGCTATCAGCGGCTGCGCGGGCGCGCCCAGCGCGAAGTGGTTGCCGCCATGCCGGGGATTGCCAGCGTCATGTCGAAATACGCCGATTGACCGCCAAGGGCACGCGTTGACCGGCGCGCCCCGTGCGGCGCGATCCGATCTCAGCGGCCGATCGGTCGGCCGAACCAGCTGGCCGCCGGCTCGCGGAACACCAGATACAGGCCGACGCTCTGCGCCACCGTCTGGCCACACGTCAGCGTCGCCGCCAGCGGAATGGCGCCAAAGTGCATGAACACCAGCGGCAACGCGGGCAGGATGCCGATGATGAACAGAATCAGCATCGCCCCGCGGGCCCAGGATGCGCCCATCGTCAGATAGATGGTCACCAGGGCCATGAGCGAATAGATCGCGATGAAGGTGAACACCGCGAACGAGTGCCCTCCCGGCCCGGCGGGCAACGACAGTACGCGCCCCAGCTTGAGCAGTCCGAGCACGATGCTGAGCCAGAACAGCACGAGGGCCCAGAACACCGGCGCCGGCCGGTTCGATTTATCTTGGGACATGCGCGGCCCGTCTTTCAGGTCATGAAACAACGCGGGCGGCACGACATGGGCATCGTGCCGCCCGGCTCGGCGAACGCTGGCGCGTTTACTGCTTGATCCCGCCCTGGGTGAGCCCGGCCGGGTCGAGCAGCCGGTCGAGTTCGGCTTCGGACAGATCGGTCTGTTCCATGGCCAGCTCCTTGACCGGACGCCCTTCCTTGTACGCCTGTTTGGCGATGGCCGCGCCCTTGTCGTAACCGATCACCGAGTTCAACGCGGTCACCAGGATCGGGTTCTTCGACAACGCATCGTCGAGGTTGTCCTGGTTGACCGTGAAACCGGCGATCGCCTTGTCCGCCAGCACACGCGCGGTGTTGGTCAGCAACTCGATGGACTGCAGCAGGTTGTAGGCCACGACCGGCAGCATGACGTTGAGCTGGAAATTACCGGCCTGGCCGGACACCGTGATAGTGGTGTGGTTGCCCATGACCTGGGCGGCGACCATGGTAGCGGCCTCGGGGATCACCGGGTTCACCTTGCCCGGCATGATCGACGAGCCGGGCTGGAGCGCCGGCAGCTGGATCTCGCCGAGGCCGGCCAGCGGGCCGGAGTTCATCCAGCGCAGATCGTTGGCGATCTTCATGATCGACACCGCGATGGTATTGAGCTGGCCGGAGAGTTCGACCGCGCTGTCCTGCGAGGACAGGCACTCGAAGTAATTCTCGCTGGTCGAGAACGGGCAGCGCGCGACCTCGCTGATCGCCCGGGCGATCCGCTCGCCGAACTCGGGATGCGCGTTGATGCCGGTACCCACGGCGGTGCCGCCCTGGGCCAGGCGCCGCATGCGCGTGAGCGCCGATTCCACGCGGGCGATGTTGGAATCGATCTGCGCGGCCCAGCCGCCGAGTTCCTGGTCGAACCGCACCGGCATGGCATCCATCAGGTGCGTACGCCCGGTCTTGACCACCGTGGACAGCTCCTCGCCCTTGGTGTGCAGCGTATCGCGCAGATGCCGCAGCGCCGGCAGCAGATGTCGTTCGCACTCGACCACCGAGGCGACCTGGATCGACGTCGGGATGGTGTCGTTGGACGACTGGCCCATGTTGACGTGATCGTTCGGGTGCACCGTCTGGCCCGCCGTCTGGCTGGCGACATGCGCGATCACCTCGTTGGTGTTCATGTTGGTCGAGGTGCCCGAGCCGGTCTGAAAGATATCGACCGGAAAATGGTCGTCATAGTCGCCGGCGGCAACCTTCTTGCCGGCGTCGATGATCGCTTCCGCGATATCGCCGTCGAGCAGGCCGAGATCGCGGTTGACCTGTGCCGCACTGGCCTTGATCAGGCCGAGCGCGTTGATCATGGCACGCGGCGCGCGCAGATCGGAGATCGGGAAATTCTCGATCGCGCGCTGGGACTGGGCGCCCCACAACGCGTCCCTGGGCACACGCAGTTCGCCCATGCTGTCTTTTTCGATGCGGTAGTTCTGATCGGCCATCGCGGACTCCTTCTCGACGCGGTATCCCGGCCCGGGGCCGGCGACAAAAGCGATGCCGGCGACCGCTGGCGACGCCGGCACCTTGTATTCGGTAGAATCCGCGATTCTATCACCGCCTTCGTTCACGGATGTTCCCCATATGCCGACGCGACTGACCGCACTGACCGCGATTTCGCCGATCGACGGCCGCTACGGCGGCAAGACCGCCGACCTGCGCCCCATGTGCAGCGAATACGGGTTGATTCGTTACCGGCTGATCGTCGAGATCCGCTGGTTCCAGGCGCTGGCCGCCGAGCCGGCGATCCCCGAGATCGGCGAAATGTCGCAGGCGGCCAATGACTATCTCGAATCTCTGATCGATGACTTCGATGAAGGCGAGGCCGATGCGGTCAAGACCATCGAGCGCACCACGAATCACGACGTGAAGGCCGTCGAGTACTACCTGCGCGACAAGATCGAGCACTTCGACGAAATAGCCCACGTCAGCCAGTTCATTCACTTCGCGTGCACGTCCGAGGACATCAACAATCTGGCCTATGCCCAGATGCTGCGCGACGCCCGCAGCGACGTGCTGCTGCCGCGGCTGGATCAGGTCATCGAGGCCATCGCCACGATGGCGGATATCTATGCCGATTTCGCCATGCTCTCGCGCACACACGGCCAGTCGGCGTCACCGACCACGTTGGGCAAGGAAATGGCCGTGTTCGTCCAGCGCCTGCGTCGTCAACGCGCCGCCCTGGCCGCTATCGAGATCCTGGGCAAGATGAACGGGGCCGTGGGCAACTACAACGCGCATCTGGCGGCTTATCCGGAGGCCGACTGGCCGGGCATTGCCGAACGCTTCATCACCGGCATGGGGCTAGCGACCAGCCCGGCGACCACCCAGATCGAGCCGCACGACTACGTGGCCGAATTCTTCCATGCCGTCATGCGCGTGAACACGATCCTGCTGGATTTCTCGCGCGATATCTGGAGCTATATTTCGCTGGGCTACTTCCGGCAGGCGACGGTCGAGGGCGAGGTCGGCTCGTCGACCATGCCGCACAAGGTCAACCCGATCGATTTCGAGAACGCCGAAGGCAATCTCGGCCTGGGCAACGCGATCATGGATCATCTGGCGGCCAAACTCCCGATCTCGCGCTGGCAACGCGACCTGACCGATTCCACCGTATTGCGGAATCTCGGCGTCGGTCTGGCGCATTCCACCCTGTCCTACGATGCGCTGCTGCGCGGCCTGGGCAAGCTCGAAGCCGACGCCAGACGCCTGGATGCCGACCTCGACGACAACTGGATCGTGCTCGGCGAAGCCATCCAGACCGTCATGCGCGCCCGCGGTATCTCCGGCGCGTACGAAAAGCTCAAGGCACTCACGCGCGGCAAGAAGCTCGATGCCGAGGCCATGCATGCCTTCATCGACAGTCTCGAGATCACCGCCGACGACAAGCGCCGGCTCAAGGCCATGCGCCCGCAGGACTACATCGGCAATGCGGTGGGCCAGGCCCAGCGTGCCGCCGACGGCGGTCAGGAATAGTGTCCTGTCCTGGGTATTTTGCCGTATTCAGAACGCCTGTGCGGGTCCAGCACAAGGCGCGCGACTGCGCCATAGCGTGGCCATAGCGTGCCTATGGCAAAGGAGCGCAACGCAGTGATGGGCGCGCACAGGCGTTCCCTTCGGAATATCGGGTGTGGGGCGAGGCGGCGCGCGCCCGTGGACGGCGTTGCGCCGCTTGGCCAGGGGGATGCCCTGGCCGGCGCGTCGCGCCTTGCCACGAACGCGCGCCGCCTCGCTGAATACGACAAAATACCCAGGACAGGACACTAGCATTGGACGTACTCGAAGCGATCCGCCGGCGGCGCTCGGTGCGCAAGTTCGATCCCGCGCATCGGATGAGCGAGGCCGAAATCCGCGAACTGATGGATCATGTAATCCTGTCGCCTACCGCCTTCAACATCCAGAACTGGCGGTTCGTTGCCGTGCGCGACCGTACGCTGCGCACCGAGATCCGCAAGGCCGCCTGGGGCCAGTCGCAGGTGACCGACGCCTCGCTGCTGCTCGTGTTCTGCATGGATCTGAAAAGCTGGGATAAATCGCCCGAGCGCTATTGGGTGAACGCGCCCGCGCATGTCTCGGAGTCGATGGTGCGCGAAATCCGGCACTTCTATCGCGACGACGACATGTTGCAGCGCGACGAAGGCATGCGCTCCTGCGGCATGGCCGCGCAGACCGCCATGCTGGCGGCCAAGGCGATGGGCTATGAGTCGTGCCCGATGGACGGCTTCGACTTCAAGCGTGTCGGACACTTGATCAACCTACCGCCGGATCATCGCATCTGCATGATGTTATGCATCGGCAAACCACTGGCCGACGCCCACCCGCGCGCCGGCCAGCTTGCCGTCGACGATGTCTTCATGGACAACGGCTTCCCCGAGCGCGAGCGCTGATCCCGCCGGAAAGCCCGCCGCCACGACCTGGAGCCTATGCCAACCGGCTGTTATTCCTCCGGCGCGATGTGCTCCAGCCGTCGGATCCGCTCGCGGACGGTTTCCGGGATGCGCATGCTGGTCTGGGCGCCGTAATCGAACCAGACGATGACGTTGGTGTACACCGCGATCGGCTCGTCCGACTCGGAGCCGAACAGGCATTGCTCCAGTTCCAGGCTCGATCGGCCGAGGCGCCGCACGCGCGTACCGATCTCCACATCCGCCGGAAACCGCAACTGGCGACGGAAACTGCATTGCAGATCCGCCAGGATCGGCCCATCGCTGGTCTGGGTGTCGCCACCCTCGGTGATCCGGTGGATGTAATCGATGCGCCCGTCTTCCGAATATCGAAAGAAGACCGTGTTGTTCACATGGCCAAGGCTGTCCATTTCGCCCCATTTCACCTTGATCGGGGTGATGTGGGCATAGTCTGAGCGGTTCGGTTCGCGCATGGCCTCCCTCGCACTGCATCCGTTATTCCATACGCCGCCGTATTGACAGAACACGACGACTGCGCAAGATTATACGGAAGTCTTAACGGTGCGAACCCCGAATGCCCAAGAGCCAGAAAAATGCCCTCTCTGCCCAGGACTGGGCCGAAGCCGCGCTTGAAGCCATTGGGCGCCGTGGCGTCGAAGGCGTGGCGGTCGAACCGCTGGCTCGCGAGCTGGGCGTGACCAAGGGCAGTTTCTACTGGCATTTCGCCAATCGCGATGCCCTGCTCACGGCCGCCCTGGCGCGCTGGGAGGCGCGCGAAACCGACGAAGTGCTGGCGCGCGTGCAGCAGGAAACCGATCCACGCGCCCGTATCAAACGCCTGGTGACGGAAGTGAACACCTCGCGTCGCGCCAGCCGCATCTATACCGCACTGTCGAGTGCGACCAAACCGTCGTTCGTGCGCGAATACGTCGAACGCGTCTCACGCCGGCGCCTGCAATTTCTCATCGACTGCTATGCCGCGCTGGGTCTGGGGCCCGGTCGCGCGCGGCAATGGGCATTGCAGACCTACTCGGTCTTTCTCGGCTCGCTGCAGGTCCGGCGCGATCTGCCCGGCGAATGGCCGGCCGCCGACGATCCCGCGTTCGCCGACTACGTCCGCTTTTTGATGGTCAGCCTGCTGCCCCCGGAAGCACAGGCCGAAGACAACGACGATAACGGCGGCCGAACCGCCGACACGCCGGCGGCGGCTTCGCCGGCCGTGGCCCAGTCACGCTAGATATTCACGGAGGAACCCACCATGAGCATTCTTGTTGCCCTTGTCATCGCCATCGCGGCGGTCTGGGCGCTGGCCTATACCGGCGCCGCGCTGGCCATCTGGAGCGCGGCGGTCGTCGTGTATTTCGTCGGTCTCGCCGTTACCGGCGTGATCGGCTGGCTCGGCCTGCTGATCGCCGCGATCATCTTGGTGCCGCCGCTTGTGCTGTTCAACACCCCCGGACTACGCAAGCGCTACGCGACCAAACCCATATTCGCCAAGTTCAAATCGGTTCTGCCGCCGATGTCGGACACCGAGCGCGAGGCGCTCGAAGCCGGCAGCACCTGGTGGGAGACGGAAATGTTCCGCGGCAAGCCCGACTGGCAGTATCTGCTGGATTTCCGCCGCACCCAGCTCACCGAAGGCGAACGCTCGTTTCTGGATAACGAGACCGAAACGCTGTGTTCGATGCTCGACGAGTGGGAAATCCTTAACGAGCGCCACGATATCCCGCCCGAAGGCTGGGATTACATCCGCAGGAACAAGTTCTTTGCCATGCTCATCCCCAAGGAGCACGGCGGCCTGGGTTTCTCGGCCCTGGCCCAGTCGACGGTGGTGGCCAAGATCGCCTCCCGTTCGCTGACCACCGCGGTGACCGTGATGGTGCCGAACTCGCTCGGGCCCGGCGAACTCCTGATTCACTACGGCACCAAGGAGCAACAGGCCAAATGGCTGCCCGGCCTGGCCGATGGCAGCCAGATCCCCTGTTTCGGCCTCACCGGCCCGGAAGTCGGGTCCGATGCCGGCGCCCTGCCCGACTACGGCATCGTCTGCAAGGGGGAATATCAGGGTCAGGAAGTGCTCGGCATGAAGCTGACCTTCTCCAAACGCTGGATCACGCTGGCGCCGGTGGCCACGGTCATCGGCCTGGCGTTCCGCCTGCACGATCCCGAAGGGCTGCTGGGCGATCCCGACAAGACCGACTACGGCATCACCTGCGCCCTGATTTCGGCCGATGAGCCGGGCGTGGAAATCGGCAAACGGCATTACCCCGGCGCGTTCATGAATGGCCCGATTTACGGCAAGGACATATTCGTGCCGCTGGACGCCATCATCGGCGGCCCCGAGAAGGCCGGCGGCGGCTGGCGCATGCTGGTCGAGTGCCTGTCCGCCGGGCGCGGCATTTCCCTGCCGGCGCTGTCGTCGGCCGCGGCCAAGATGTCGTATCGCATGACCGGCGCCTGGACGCGCATCCGCCGCCAGTTCAAGTTGCCGGTGGGCAAGTTCGAGGGCGTGCAGGAAGCCACCGCGCGCATCTCGGGCCTGAACTACAAGATGGAAGCCGCACGCGTGATGACGGCCTCCGGCGTGGACAAGTGCACGCCGTCGGTGGTCACGGCCATGGCCAAATACCACATGACCGAGTGGATGCGCGTGATCGTCAACGACGCGATGGACGTTCACGGCGGCCGCGGCATTCAGCAGGGCCCGCGCAACTATCTGGCCAGTTCCTACCAGTCGATTCCGATCGCGATCACGGTCGAGGGCGCCAACATCCTCACCCGCAGCCTGATGATCTTCGGCCAGGGCGCGATCCGTTGTCACCCGTATATCTTCCCGGAGATGGAAGCCGCGCGCGAGGACAACCTCGACGACTTCGACGATCTGCTGTGGTCGCATGTGGGTTACTCGGTCAACCGGGCTGCCCGCGCCTTCACCTTCGGGCTGACCGGCGCGATCACCGCCAAGGCGCCGGTATCCGGCGTGGCCGCGCCCTATTACCGGCAGCTCGAGCGCTTTTCCTCCGCCCTGGCCATCAGCTCCGATATCACCATGGGCCTGCTCGGTGGTGAGCTCAAGCGCAAGGAACTGCTCTCGGCCCGGCTCGGTGATGTGTTGTCCGAGCTGTACTTCGCCTCGGCCACCCTCAAGTACTTCTACGACGAGGGCGAGAAGGAAGAAGACGTCGATCATCTGCATTACGTGATGGCCGAGTCGCTGGCCAGGATCGAAAAGGCCTTCGACGGTTTCTTCCGCAACTTCCCGAATGGCCTCGTCGGCGGCGCCATGCGCCTGCTCGTGTTCCCGACCGGTATGGCACACAAGGGCCCGAGTGATCGCCTGATCAACGCGCTCGGCGACGCTATAATGGAGCCCTCGGCGTTCCGCGATCGTCTTTCCGCCGATATCTATGTCGGCCGCGACCCGGAGTCGGCGACAGGGCGCATCGAGGCGACCTTCAACAAGCTGATCGAGGTCGAGCCAATCTACGACACCTTCTTCAAGGCGGTTGCCAAGGGGGAGGTGGATGGCCTTGACACCGAAGCACGTCTGCGGTCCGCGGTTGAAAAGCACATCCTCACCCAGGAACAGGCGGACCAGGTCGCGGAATACGATCGCATGCGCTACGACGCGATCCTGACCGACGCCTTTACGAAGGACTATCTGGCCGACATGGCGCACAAACGCCACGAAGACCATCGCAACGAAGCGCGCGTGGCATAACGCTTTTTCATACCGCATCATGGCCCGGGTCAATCCCGGGCCTTTTTTTTGCGATGCGCCAACGCAGCGAACTGAGCAACACGTTCCAGAGCACCGACTACTGCGTCGAGTATCGAGGCGAAAACATCGTCCTGAACCTGTATCGGGCAACCCCCGCCACGCTCGCCGACTGGGTGAGCGTCCGCAATGGCGCCACCCCGGCATGGCTGATCACCGCCTACAACCCCGGCGCCGAAGCGGCCGCCGCGGTCGACAACCGCGCGCGACACCAGGTGCTCGACACCCTGCTCAAGCGTCGCGGTTTCGACCGTCTGGCCGCGGTCAACCGCGATACCGCCGGCGACTGGCCGAACGAACCCGGCTGGCTCGTGGCCGGCATGGAAGAAGGCATGGCGCGCAACCTGGCGCGACGCTTCGGCCAGGTCGCGATCGTCGCGGTCGATCGGGCACGCGTCGACCTGGTCTGGATTTATTAATCCGACATCAAAACAGCTGACTTCATCCGCTGTTTTTAACGCCTTCAAAAATAAAAGCCGGCGCCTGTCCGTCTTTTATTTTCAAAGGCTTCGCGGCCGATGGCCGCGGCGAGCATGCGATCGCATACTCGCGCTATCAACCCGAAAAATCATCTATTTTCGTGCCGGGTTAATAAGGGCCCATCCCAACAGCGCTTGGGCCGCGGCGACCCCGTACAAACCCGTACAAACCCGGATGGCACCCGGGTCATCGCCGGGCCGCCACCCGACGGGCGAGCGATCTACCCTTCAGAATGCCCGAGGTCGCGGTCGGGGTCGATACGATCGCGGATCATCTGTTTGATCGGTTTCGTCTCGGGAAACCCGCCAGCCGCGGCGCGATCGTGCAGGCATTCGCCATCGAGCCAGACCTGAAATACCCCGCGCCCGGCCGGCACCAGCGCCACTTCGCCGAGCGCGCTCCCGAACGTGGTCAGGATTTCCTGGCCCATCCAGGCCGCGCGCGCCACCCAGCGGCAGGCCGGACAATACAGAATGGCCACCCGCGGCGACCGCGGCATTTCAGACCCGGTGGACTGGCGCATAGGCCTCGGCGAACGATGGCGGCATGCGGCACGGTCGGCCGTTCGACAGACAAATCGTCACATACTGGGTCCGCGCGCGGAAGATGGTGCGACCGTCGTCGGCCCGGCGCATCTGGAAGTAACGCCACATCGATATCCGACCGTCGTTTTCGCCGATCCAGGTGGCAACCTGCAGTCGATCCCCCAGCTTTGCGGCGATCAGGTAATCGAGATTATGGTGCCGCACCACGCACGCGGCATCCAGCGCGACATAGGTATCCCAGTCCAGCCCCAGCGCGAGCGTATGCGCCCAGGCCGCCCGTTCCATATATTGCAGGTACACCGAGTTGTTGACGTGATCGAGCCGATCGATGTCATCCGCGCCGACCGCGATCTCGATGTAGAACGGGACATCGATGTCCCACCGTCTGTCAAACGCCATATCCGGCTTTCCGTTGTGCGCGAGGCGCAATCGAAAGAAGCCGGCGGCATGCGCTGGCTTCTCAACATCACGGCGCGTGGTGGATCAGCTCGCGGCCAGGGTGTCGGCCGCGCTTGCCGCGGTCATATCCGGCGGCGTCCCCACCACCTTGTAAAGGCGCGAAAGGAACGCGTCGGCACTGGGCTTGCCCGCGAACAATTGGGGATAGTTCGCCTGCACCCGGGATTCGAACGCCGACTTATCGCGGGCCTGCATCATGTAAGCCAGTGCATCGAGATCCTCGCCCGAGCCGCGCGCCGCCTCACTCTTGAGCATGGCATACTGGGAACGCACGAATTTCTCGCGCGCCCTGTGCGTCTGGGCGAAGCTGTTCCGCGTCGAGTCGGTCGTGGCCTGACTGGTTTCCCGGACGGCATCGGTCGTCGCGTCGGCAATGCGCGCGGTACCGTTGAGCAGCGTGTTGGAAGTCACCGCGACCTGCGAACAACCGGCGGCCAGGAGACCGAAGCCGGTTATCGCACCCAAGCTTACAATCCTGCGCATCGCGCTCTCCCTGAACGTATTCATGGCGGACTTCATTAGAGCGCGTCGGGCTCGGGCGACGCAAGCCCGTGTCCAGGCAATGCCTTGAAGGTGTTTCATAGGGCCCCACTATCGGAAGTATGGGTACGCGGCGATATTAGCCGGGGCTCATTCGCGTTATACTTTCAGGTCGATAACCGACCTTTCTACCAAGATTCGAGTTGCTATGGCCGCACATCAGGACGACGTCGAAGAACTGGTCGCCACGCGCGAATATGAAGCCGGATTCGTCACGGATCTGGAGTCCGATACGGTCGCCCCGGGTCTGAACGAGGACGTCATCCGGTTCATTTCCGACAAGAAGAACGAACCGGAATGGATGCTGGAATGGCGCCTCGAAGCCTATCGGCAGTGGCAGCAGATGAAGATGCCCCGTTGGCCGCATCTGCACTATCCGCCGATCGATTTTCAGAAGATCTCCTACTATTCGGCGCCCAAGTCCGCCAAGGACAAGCCGAAAAGCCTGGACGAAGTCGATCCGAAGCTGCTCGAAACCTACGAAAAGCTCGGCATCCCGCTACGCGAGCAGGAAATGCTGGCCGGTGTGGAGGGGGCCCAGTACCCGACCTCCGGTAGCAACGTCGCGGTGGATGCGGTCTTCGACAGCGTTTCGGTCGCCACGACCTTCAAGCAGAAACTGCATGATGCCGGCGTCATCTTCTGCTCGATTTCCGAAGCCATCCAGGAATATCCGGAGCTGGTCCGCCAGCACCTCGGTAGCGTGGTGCCGCGCGGCGACAATTTCTTCGCCGGCCTGAACTCGGCCGTGTTCACCGACGGCTCCTTCGTCTACATCCCCAAGGGGGTGAAATGCCCGATGGAGCTGTCGACGTATTTCCGCATCAACGCCGAAAACACCGGCCAGTTCGAGCGGACGCTGATCGTGGCCGAAGCGGGCAGCGAAGTGTCGTACCTGGAAGGCTGCACGGCGCCCCAGCGCGACGAGAACCAGCTGCATGCGGCAGTAGTCGAACTGGTGGCCGAGGAAGATGCCCGGATCAAGTATTCGACTGTCCAGAACTGGTATCCGGGTGACGAAAACGGCAAGGGCGGCATCTACAATTTCGTGACCAAGCGCGGCGAATGCCGCGGCGACCGCTCCAAGATCTCCTGGACCCAGGTCGAGACAGGCTCTGCGATTACCTGGAAATATCCGAGTTGCGTACTCACTGGCAACGACTCGGTCGGTGAGTTCTATTCGGTGGCTGTGACACGCGGCATGCAGCAGGCCGATACCGGCACGAAGATGATTCACATCGGCAAGAACACCAGGTCGACCATCATCGCCAAGGGTATTTCGGCGGTGCGAGGCGAGCAGGCCTATCGCGGCCTGGTGAAGGTCCTGCCGAGCGCGACGAATGCGCGCAACTTCACGCAGTGCGACTCGCTGCTCATCGGCGATAAATGCGGCGCGCATACCTTCCCTTACGTCGAATCCCGGAACAGCACGGCCAAGCTTGAACACGAGGCCACGACCTCGAAGATCGGCGAAGACCAGATGTTCTACTGTCAGCAGCGCGGCCTGTCCGAAGAGGACGCCGTCAATCTGATTGTCAACGGCTTCTGCAAGGATGTGTTCAAGGAGCTGCCGATGGAATTCGCCGTCGAGGCCCAGAAGCTTCTCAACGTCACGCTGGAGAACGCGGTCGGCTAGGACCGCGGCTCGAAGCGCAGTCGTTTTCCGGGCCCGGGCGCCAGTGGTGCCGGGCCTGTCCAGTTTTCATTGTTCGAATAACGCATATGATCTCAATCAAGAACCTGCATGCCGAGGTCGAAGGCAAGCCTATCCTCCGCGGCATCAATCTCGAAGTCCCGGACGGTGAAGTCCATGCCATCATGGGCCCGAACGGTTCCGGCAAGTCGACCCTGGCCAGTATTCTCGCCGGGCGCGAGGAATACGAGGTCACCGAGGGCAGCGTGACGTTCAAGGGCCGGGAACTGCTCGAGCTCGCCCCCGACGAACGCGCCTGCGAAGGCGTGTTCCTCGGCTTCCAGTACCCGGTCGAGATCCCCGGTGTATCCAACCTGTACCTGCTGCGTGCCGCGATCAACGCGCGCCGCAAGTATCACGGCGAGCCCGAGATCGACGCCGTGGAATTCATGCAGATGGTTCAGGAGAAGATCAGCCATGTCGGCATGAGCATGGACATGGTCAAGCGCGGTGTGAACGAGGATTTCTCCGGCGGCGAGAAGAAACGCAACGAAATCTTCCAGATGCTGATGCTGGAACCCGCCCTGGCGGTCCTGGACGAAACCGACTCCGGGCTCGACATCGATGCACTGAAGATCGTCGCGAGTGGAATCAACCGCCTGCGCTCGCCGGATCGCTCCGCCATCCTCGTGACCCACTACAAACGCCTGCTGGAGCATGTCGTACCCGATCGGGTGCATGTGTTGTACCAGGGCCGGATCGTGCGTTCGGGCGGGCCCGAACTGGCCGATACGCTTGAGGAAGAAGGCTACGCCAACCTGGAAACCGACGAGGCCGCTGCGACGTCATGAGCGCGACGCAACAGATCGAACCCAGCATCGACCACTATCTGGCCGAATACGCCCGGGTCGAGCGCGACCTGCCCGGCAGCGACGACTCCAAGCGCGAGCGCTCGGCCGAGCTGACCCGCTTCTCCGAAGCCGGGTTTCCCTCCACACGCGAGGAAGACTGGAAGTACACCAGTCTTCAGCCTGTCGAGAAGCGTCGCTTCGAGATCAGCGACGAAGCCGAACCGGTGGCACTGGACGAACTGCGCGCGTTCATCCCCGCGGATCTGGACGCCCACCGCATCATCTTCGTCGACGGCCGCTTCAACGCGGCGCTGTCGGATGTCGACGATCTGCCCGCCGGCGTGACCGTGCGTTCCTTCGCGGACTATCTGTCCGAAAACGCGGGCGCCACCGTCAAGGCACGCGAGATCGAAGAAGAGCCGGGCAGCCTGACCGCCATGAACGCGGCGTTCTTCACCGACGGCGCTTATGTCGAAACCGCGGCCAACGCCGTGCTGGAGAAACCGCTGCACGTGATCAGCGTGACCTCCGGCGTACGCGACGAGCGCATGACCCAGGTCCGCCATCGCTACGTCTTCGGCGAGAACAGCCAGGCCGTCATCATCGAGCATTCGGTCGGCCTCGGCAGCAAGGCCTACTTCGCCAACCAGGTGACCGAGGCCGTAATGGGGCGCAATGCACAACTCACCCGGGTGCGCATTCAGCAGGAATCCGAGCGTGGCTACCACGTATCGAGCTTCTTCGCCCAGCAGCGCCGCGATAGCCGCGTGTTCAATCACGGCTTTGATCTGGGCGGGCGCCTGGCGCGTATCGATACCAATGCACGACTGGTCGACCACAATGCGGAAGTCCACTTCAACGGTGTCTACACGGCGACCGGGCGCCAGCATGTGGACAATCACACCCGGATCGACCACGCCACCGAGCACAGTCTTTCCCGGGAACAATACAAGGGTGTGCTCGCCGGTCACGCCCGCGGCGTATTCAATGGCAAGATCGTGATTCAAAAGGACGCGCAGAAGACCGATTCGGATCTGTCCTGCGATGCCCTGCTGCTGTCCGACAACGCCGAAGTCGACGCCAAGCCGGAACTCGAGATCTATGCCGACGATGTGACCGCCGGTCACGGCTCGACCATCGGCCAGCTCGACGAAGACGCGGTGTTCTATCTCAACAGCCGTGGCGTGAGCGAGGAAGGCGCACGCGCCATCCTGACCTACAGTTTTGCCAACGCACTGGTGCAGAAGGTCGGCATAGAGCCGATCGAGCGTTATGTCGAGGCCGCCATCCTGGCCAAGCTGCCGGGCGGTCGCGCATACGTGGATCTGGCCTGAGTTGGCGGGAGAAGCCGTCATGTCCGAAGTGAAGCAGCAGACCGCAAGCGCGGCCCCGGCGTTCGACGCCGAGCACGCGCGCGCCGACTTCCCCATCCTGCTCGAGGCCCTGCCCTCGGGGCGACGGCTGGTGTATCTCGACAACGCGGCGACCACCCAGAAGCCGTTGCACGTCATTCAGGCCAGCGACGACTATTATCGCCACGCCAACGCCAACGTACACCGCGCGATCCACACGCTGTCGCAACGGGCCACGCAGCAATACGAAGCCTGTCGCGACAAACTGGCCGAATTCATCGGCGCGCGCTCGCGCGACGAGATCGTCTATACCCGCGGCACCACGGACGGCATCAACCTGGTCGCCCAGTGCTACGCCCGGCCGCGGCTGAAGCCGGGGGACGAGATCCTGCTCACCGAGCTGGAACACCACTCCAACATCGTGCCCTGGCAGATGGTGGCCGAAGCCACCGGCGCGCAAATCGTGGTGGCGCCGATCGGCGACGACGGCAGTGTATCGCTCGAGGACTTCCGCGCGAAGCTGTCGGAACGTACGGCCATTGCCGCATTCGCGCATATCTCCAACGCCCTGGGCACGGTGCTGCCGGTGGCCGAGATGATCGCCGCGGCGCATGACGTCGGCGCGGTGACCCTGATCGACGGCGCCCAGGCCGTGGCCCACATGCCGGTCGATGTCACCGCTCTCGACGCCGACTTCTACGCGATGTCGGCGCACAAACTGTTCGGCCCCACCGGCTTCGGCGCCCTGTACGCCAAGCGCGAACTGCTGGAAGCCATGCCGCCCTATCAGGGCGGCGGCGACATGATCGAGACGGTGTCCTTCTCGGGTACGACGTACAACGACGTGCCCTACAAGTTCGAGGCTGGCACCCCCAACATCGCCGGCGCGGCCGCCCTCGGGGCCGCCATCGACTACGTCAACGACCTGGATCTGGCCGCCGTGTTCGACTACGAACACGAACTGCTGGCGCGCGCGACGCGCGAGATGCAAGCCATCGACGGCCTGCGCATCATTGGCACCGCGCCGGGCAAGGCCGGGATCATCTCCTTCGTGATGGACGGCGTGCATGCGCACGACATCGGCACCCTGCTCGATGAATCGGGCGTGGCAATCCGGACCGGCCATCACTGTGCGATGCCGCTGATGGAGCGCTTCGCTGTACCGGCGACCGCGCGCGTGTCCTTCGCGCTCTACAATACGCAAGCCGATGTCGATGCGCTGATCGGCGGCCTGGAAAGCATTCAACGTATCTTCGGATAAAAGGATTGTCGCGATGACCGATTGGGTGGATGTCTGCAAGGACGGCGAACTCGACGAAGGCCAGTGCCGCATCGTCGATGTGGACGACACGATGATCGCGGTTTTTTGCTACGACAAGGACTACTACGCGATCCACGACATGTGCACGCACGATGGCGGCGAACTGGCCAGCGGCGATGTCGAAGGCTGCGAAGTGATCTGCCCGCGCCACGGTGCGCGTTTCTGTATCAAGAACGGCAAGGCGCTCAGCGCACCCGCCTACGAGGATGTCGCCACCTTTCCGATCCGCGTCGAGAATGGCGTGGTCCAGGTCCGGGACGATCGTTTCGACTGAAGCCTGTCGACTCGGCCCGACGCCGTCATCGGCGTTAGCCCGCAAAGCCGCGATGCGCCGAGCATCGCGGCTTTTTTGATTTTCCCGGACTTGCAGGACTGGGTGTAAGAAGCGTACTCGCCTCTGCCGGGCCACAGAATGGCCCGGTTTGACGTTCACGCTCTATTGACAAGCGCGGGTCCGACCGCCGCGCTGGCGCGTATGGGCTGCCATGCCCGCCCGCAGGCGCCGCCTTCGCCAACCGTCGACCACCTGGATACAGCGCAAACGGTCCGGCAGTCCGCCCAACCCTGAGGCGCCGTGCCGGGTGCTCTTCTCTTGGTTACTGCTCTTGAGCAAACAAGAGAAGTGACTCGCGCTGCAGCGCGAAACCGAAGGTGGGCGAAGGCGGACGGCATGCGACTTTCACCCGTGCTCGTTCGGCGTTTCCCACCCAGTGCGCCGTGCAATTCGCGCGCCCCCCTGTCCTGAACCGACAGGATTCGCAGGGCGCCATTGCACCGCTAATCCGCGAAGAAGCTGTTTCATCGTCCGCCGTATTCGGCCCCATCGCCGTCGGCGGATCGAGGAAAGACGCGAGTTCAACCGTCGATGCCAACAGCCACAGCACGGCCCCGGTGCAACACGCGCAATGCCTGCTGCCACCAAAGATTGATGGCGTCCCGGCACCAGAATGTATATAAAAAGAACTCTTTTCTTTTGTAATCATTTTATGCCTGACCGGCCGCCGATTCTGTCGTACGGGCATCAGCTGCACACCAAGCCCGGTGGTCGCTGGCTGTTCGCCCGCGATCTGCCGGCGTGCGCCGTATTTCGCGACCATCACGCCGCGCGTGAACCGTGTCGAGCCGAGCTTCTGCGCCGCGGCGCTGGGCAAACGGCGGTGACTGCACAACCATATCGGCACGGCGCACGCGATCGCCATGTGCAATCTCGCCGAACGGGCCGCCGGCCTGATGGCCGAAGCCACGGTGAAGCCGGCATGGCGCTGGATTCCCAAAGGGATGACCGTCGCCTATTGGGCCAAGGCCGAAACCGACCTGATTGCCCGGGCCCGCCCGGCCGCCACCGCGACGCTCGATGACGGCGTCGACTACAACGTCGAGGTGTCCATCCGCGATACCGACGAGGTCGAGGTCATGCACGCGACGATCACCCTATGGATCACCCGCACCGTCCATCCCGCCTATTCGTGCCCTGCCCCGGCCAAGGATTGCCTTGTTTATGACCGCCGCCACCGCGCCCTATCCGCATCTGCTCGCACCGCTCGATCTCGGCTTCACTACCCTGCGCAATCGCGTGCTCATGGGATCCATGCATACCGGCATGGAGGACTTCTTCTGGCACTACGACAAGCTCGCCGCGTATTTCGCCGAACGCGCCGCCGGCGGCGCCGGGTTGATCGTCACCGGCGGCATCGCCCCCAACATCGCCGGCTGGGTCTCGCCGCTGGCCGGGCGCATGAGCCATCGCGGCCATGTGATCCCGCATCGCAAGATCACGCGCGCCGTGCACGGCGAAGGCGGCCATATCTGCATGCAGATCCTTCACGCCGGACGCTACGGCTACCACCCGTTCATCGTCGGGGCCTCGCGCCGCAAGTCGCCCATCACCCCGTTCAAGCCGCGCGCGCTGAGTGAACGGGGGGTGCGGCGTACGATCCGGGATTATGTCCGCGCCGCCGAACTCGCACGCGATGCGGGTTATGACGGTGTCGAGGTGATGGGCTCGGAGGGCTATCTCATCAACCAGTTCCTGGTCGAGCACACCAATGACCGGCGCGACAGCTATGGCGGCTCGCTGGCCAAGCGACAACGCATGCCGATCGAGATCGTACAAGGCATTCGTGCCGCGCTCGGCCCGGATTTCATCCTCATCTATCGGCTGTCCATGCTCGATCTGGTCGAAAACGGCCAGCGCTGGGACGAAATCGTATCGCTCGCGCGCGCCATCGAAGCCGCCGGGGCGACGCTCATCAACACCGGCATCGGCTGGCACGAATCGCGCGTGCCCACCATCGTCACCCGTGTGCCCCGCGCCGCGTTCGCCTGGGTCACCGCCAAGCTCAAGCGCGAAGTCGGGCTGCCACTGGTCACCACCAATCGGGTGAACACGCCCGAGGTCGCCGAGTCGCTACTGGCCGACGGCGGCGCCGACATGGTGTCCATGGCACGCCCGTTCCTGGCCGACCCCGAGTTCGTGAACAAGGCGCGGGCCCATCGGGCCGCCGATATCAACAGCTGTATCGCCTGCAACCAGGCCTGTCTCGATCACGCTTTCCAGGGCAAGCGCGCCAGTTGTCTGGTCAATCCGCGCGCCGGGCGCGAAACCGAGCTGAATTTCCCTCCGGTCCAACAGCCGCGCCGCATCGCGGTCATCGGCGCCGGGCCGGCCGGGCTCGAGGCGGCTACCCGGTTGGCCGCGCGCGGCCACCGGGTCAGCCTGTATGACGAAGCGGGCGCGATCGGCGGGCAGTTCAACATGGCCAAACAGATTCCCGGCAAGGAGGAATTCTTCGAAACGCTGCGCTACTTCCGCCGTCGCGTGGAACAGACCGGGATCACGTTACATCTGAACACCCCCGCCACCGTTGACACCCTGGCCAACGAAGGCTTCGATGAAATCGTGATCGCCACCGGTGTGCGCCCGCGCCGGCCGGCGATCGACGGCATTGACCATCCTTCTGTCGCCTCCTACATCGATATTCTGCGCGGCCATCGCGTGGCCGGACCGCGGGTGGCGGTGATCGGCGCCGGCGGCATCGGCTTCGATGTCAGCGAGTTCCTGACCCATGACCGGCCGGCCCCCTCGCAGGATCGCGAACTGTTCTTCGACGAATGGGGCGTGGACCGCACCGCGGTGGCCGCCGGCGGGCTGATCGAGGCCCATCCCTCACCCTCGCCGCGCCAGGTGACCCTGCTTCAGCGCAGCCACGACAAACCCGGGCGCGGCCTGGGCAAGACCAGCGGCTGGGCGCATCGTGCCTCGCTCAAGCACAAGGGCGTGCAGATGCTGGGCGGCGTGGCCTACGAACGCATCGACGACGCCGGCCTGCACCTGCGCGTCGACGACAAGGCCCACGTGCTGGCCGTCGATACCGTCGTGATCTGCGCCGGCCAGGAAACCCGGCGGGATCTCGCCGATGATCTGGAAGCGCGCGGGCTGGCCTGTCACATCATCGGCGGCGCGAAGCTGGCCGCCGAGCTCGATGCCAAACGCGCGATCCGCGAAGCCGCCGAGCTGGCCGCGTCATTGGATTGATGCGCCTGGAGCGTTCTTTCTTCCCCGGACTATGTATTCGCCGATCAACGCGGATCTTGATTATGTAAGACACGCAGCTGACTGAATAATCTGGGTATTTTGTCCGCCAATGCACGCGAATGAGCGCAAATAAAAAGTACGATCAAGGCACTGCGGCTTCAGTGACGCAGGTCGGATTAGTGCTTGCACCGTAATCCGACAGCCGGGCCTCGGAACCTGCGGATTGAGCGTCGGATTACGCGCTACGCGCTAATCCGACCTACCGCTCATGAACGTTGTCGACGCCGGTAACGGGTCATGCCCAGCATCTGCGTGAATCGGCGTTGATCTGCGGAAATTGCCTTGGAAAACAAAAACGTGCGGGCGCGTGTCCGGTAACGTTGGCGTTACAGGGCACCAGCTTCGGCGCGTCGCACGAGCCCGGGCGCGTCGGCGCAGCAGTACTCGACGATCAGGTTCGCGCTCTGGCGCCCGCGGAACTCGTTGACCTGCAGGCGAAAGACCAGCCGATGCACCCGGGCGGCATCCAGCGGCTCGTCGCGGTTGAAGACCATGGCCTCGATCGGCCCGCCGCCGCGGCTCGACTGCACGGTCAGCTTGAGATGTCCGCTACCGACCACACGCTGGTCGAGCACGTGATAGGCGCCGTGAAACAGCGGCGCGTCGAAGCCGGCCCCCCAGGGCCCGGCCTGCCGCAGCGCGATCGCCGTTTCGAGGCTATGCTCGGGCCCGTCCAGTTCGCCGTCGGTGACGTACTCGCGCCGGGTCATGGCCGGAGTCAGCCGGGCCGCGACCGCGGCACGCAAGCGCTGCGCGAAGTCGTCCAGCCGTCCGGGCTTCAGCGATAGCCCAGCCGCCTGGGCATGGCCGCCGAAGCGCGTGATCAGGCCGGGCGCGTCCGCATCCACGGCGGCCAGGGCATCGCGGATATGCAGCCCGGGAATCGAGCGGGCCGAGCCTTTCAACTCGCCGTGTTCGCCGGGCGCAAACGCCACCACCGGGCGATGAATGCGCTCGCGCAGGCGCGAGGCGATCAGACCGACAATGCCTTCGTGCCAGTCGCCTTCATGCACCACCAGCGCGGGCATATCCTCGTCCAACGCCGCCAGGCGCTCCAGCGCAGCCTCGGCCTGGCCCTGCATGCGCTGTTGCACATTGCGCCGCTGCCGGTTGATCGACGACAGCGTCTCGGCCGTCCGGCGCGCGGCGTCGGCGGTGCCCGCACGCAGACAGGCCACCCCCAGACGCATGTCCTCGAGCCGTCCGGCAGCGTTGATGCGGGGCCCGATCGCGAAGCCGATATCGTCGGTATCCAGCCGAGCCGGATCGCGGCCGGCGATTTCGGCCAGGGCGACGATGCCCGGCCGGGCCCGGCCGGCCCGGATGCGGCGCAGGCCCTGGCTGACCAGCGTGCGGTTGACGTGATCCAGCGGCACCACATCGGCCACGGTGCCCACGGCCACCAGATCCAGCAGATCGCCCAGGCGCGGCAGCGCCGTGACGCCACGCTCGGCCATGCGCGAGCGCAGCGCGGCCATGACATAGAACACCACTCCGACACCGGCCAGATGCTTGCAGGGAAAGTCGCAGCCGGACTGATTCGGATTCACGATGGCCGCGGCCGCCGGCAGGCGCTCACCGGGCAGGTGATGATCGGTGACCACCACCCGCCAGCCCGCAGCGCTGGCCGCTTCGACGCCGGACAGCGAGGCAATCCCGTTGTCCACGGTAACAATCAACCCGCCGTCGGCGCCCGCCGGGCCGATCGCCTCGACCACGGACGGGGACAGACCATAGCCGTGCGTCGCCCGCTGCGGCATAAAGAAATCCACATGGGCGCCGAACGCCGCCAGCACCTCGAGCGCCAGCGTGGTGCTGGTGGCGCCATCAGCGTCGAAATCGCCCACGATCCGGATCGGCCGTTTCGACACGATCGCCGCTTCCAGTTCATCCACGGCCGCGTCGATACCCTTGAGCGCCGAGAAATCGGGCAAACCCGCCAGGCGATAGTCCAACTCGGCGGCATGCCGCACGCCACGCCCGGCGTAGATCCGCTGCAGCAGCGGCGAGGCCAGCCCATCCAGACCCGACACTCCGGGCATGGACCGATCGACGATGCGCGGCGCGTCATCGAAACCGTTGCGGTCCGATTGTTGCTCCGCCACCGCGCCCGTCACTGCTCAGCGGCGCTTGGCGGCGACGTAGGCCTGGACCTCGGCCAGTTCGGCGGGAAGTACGTCGAAGCGCTCGTCGAGCGACATCAGGTCGGCCATCGCCTCGGGCAGCGGCGCGCCCGGGAATCCGGCCCGCACGATGGCTGCCTCGAACTTGGCCGGATGGGCCGTGGCCAGGGTGATCATGGGCGTCGTGGCATCGGCGCGGCAGCGATTGGCCGCCCGGTAGCCGGTGGCGGTATGCGGATCAAGCAGCTCGCCCGTATGCGCGAACGCCTCGCGAATCACCTCGAGGATAGTGTCGTCGTCGACGCTGTCGCTCGAGAACAGCCGGCGCAACGCGGCGAGCGGTGCGTCGTCGATCACGGCCCGGCCATCGGCGAAGCGATCCAGCAGATCGCGCACCGCCCCGCTGTCGCGTCCGTAGGCTTCGAACAACAGGCGTTCGAAATTCGACGATACGACGATGTCCATAGACGGTGCGAGCGTGGCCAGCAACGCCCGGCGCGAGAAATCATTGTCGGCGATTGTGCGGTGCAGGATATCGTTGGCGTTGGTCGCGATCACGAACTGCTTGACCGGCAGCCCCATGCGATACGCCATGTAGCCGGCAAACAGATTGCCGAAGTTCGCCGACGGCACCGTGAACGATACCTCGCGATGCGGCGCACCCAAGGCAACCGCCGAGGCGACATAGTAGACGATCTGGGCCATGATGCGCGCCCAGTTGATCGAGTTCACCGCAATCAATCGCCGACCTTCGAGAAACCCCTGGTCGGCGAAACTGGCCTTGACCATGGCCTGGGCGTCGTCGAAATCGCCCTCGATGGCGATGTTGTGCACATTGGACGCATGCACGGTGGTCATCTGCCGGCGCTGGACCGCGGAAACGCGCTCATGCGGGTGCAGGATGAAAATATCGAGCTGATCACAGGCCCGGCAACCCTCGATCGCGGCCGAGCCGGTATCGCCCGAGGTCGCGCCCATGATCACGCCGCGCTCGCCCCGCCGGGCGAGAAAATGATCGAGCAGGCGTCCCAGCAGCTGTAGGGCGACATCCTTGAAGGCCAGCGTCGGGCCGTGGAACAACTCGAGCAGATGATGGTTGTGCGACAACTGCTTGAGCGGCACCACCGCATCGTGATTGAAGGTGGCGTAGGTGTCCCGGATGATGCGCCTGAAGTCGGCGTCGTCAATGGCATCGCCCACGAACGGCTTCATCACCCGGAACGCGATCTCGGTATACGGCAGGCCCGCCATCGCCGCCAGCTCGTCGTGCGAGAACTGCGGCATGGTTTCGGGCACGTACAAGCCGCCGTCCGGCGCCAGGCCGGTGAGCACGACGTCCTCGAAGTTCAGCGCCGGCGCTTCGCCGCGCGTGCTGATGTAGCGCATCGCCTCGGTCATTCCTAGTCCTCGAATTCGGCCACACGGTAATGCACCACGCCGTCACGCGTGGTTGGCAGCGCGCGGATATGATCCAGCGCCTCGGTCAGCGTGCCCTCGCGGGCCGGCTTGGTGATGATGATCACGCGGGCGTCATCCTCGGCGGTCGGCGGGTCCTTCTGCAGAATGGCCTCGATCCCGATTTCGAGCTCGGCCAGCAGGCGGGTGATCTCCGCCATGACGCCGGTCTTGTCCGCCACCTGCACACGGAAATAATGCCCGCAGATGAAGTCCGGCGACTCCAGGATCGGCTCTTCGGTGATCTGGTCCGGCTGGAAAGCCAGATGCGGCACCCGACCGCTCGGGTCGACGCTCATCATGCGCGCGGTATCGATCAGGTCGGCGACCACCGACGAAGCGGTCGGTCCCGCGCCGGCGCCGGCCCCGTAGTAGGCGGTCGGGCCCACGGCGTCGCCATACACCATGATCGCGTTCTTCTCGCCCTCGACATTGGCCAGCAACGCGCGCTCGGGCACCAGCGTCGGATGTACGCGCATCGCCACGCCGGTAGGCTGGCGCTGGGCGATGCCCAGATGCTTGACCCGATAGCCCAATTCCTCGGCGTACTCGATATCATCGGCGCCGATGCCGCGGATACCGTCGGTGACGATGCGGTCGAACGACAGCGGAATACCGAAGGCGATGCTGCCGAGAATGGCGAGCTTGTGCGCGGCGTCGATGCCGTCGACGTCGAAGGTCGGATCGGCCTCGGCGAAGCCGAGCTTCTGTGCCTCGGCCAGCGCCTGCTCGAAGCTCATGCCTTCGAACTTCATCTGGCTGAGGATGAAATTGCCGGTGCCGTTGATGATGCCGGCCACCCATTCGATGCGATTGGCGGCCAGCGATTCGCGGATCGCCTTGATGATCGGGATGCCGCCGGCCACCGCCGCTTCGAACGAGACCACCACGCCGGCCGCGTCGGCCGCGGCGAAGATTTCGTTGCCGTGCAGCGCGATCAGGTGCTTGTTCGCGGTGACCACGTGCTTGCCGTTGGCGATCGCGGCCATGACCAGATCGTAGGCCAGACTGTCGCCGCCGATCAGCTCGAGCACGACGTCGATATTCGGGTCCTCGACGATGGCGCGGGCATCGGTTCCGATGTCGATGCCGCCGGTGTCGCATTCACGCGCGCGCTCGAGGTTCTGCACCGCCGCCCGGGTCACACGAATCTCTCGACCGGCACGCCGCGTGATCTCGTCGCCATTGCGCGCGAGCAGATTGACCACACCGGCACCCACGGTGCCGAGGCCGAGTACGCCGACCTTGACCGGTTCCATCATCGTGACTGTTCCTCGTTTGCGAGCCGCGCCCGACGCCGGGTGCGGTCATCCTGGTTGATGCACTAAAAACAGGCTCGAAAGCCCTGCGCGCCGCGACCTGTTCTGCTCAGGCACGCGGCGGCACCCCGCGTTAGGCGGGTTCGACGCCGTCGCGCCGGAACATGCGCTTGATATTGCGCAGCGCCTGTCGCGTGCGCTGGTCGTTCTCGATCAGGCCGAAACGCACGTGCGTGTCGCCGTATTCACCGAAACCGACCCCCGGGGAGACTGCCACATGGGCCTCGGCCAGCAGCTTCTTGGTGAAATCCAGCGATCCCATGTGCTGGTAGGCCTCCGGAATGCGTGCCCAGACGAACATGGTTGCCCTGGGGCGCTCGACCGGCCAGCCGATCTCGTTGAGCCCGTCGCAGAGGATATTGCGGCGCTTTTCGTACAGATCCCGGATCTCGGTGACACAATCCTGCGGCCCGTTGAGCGCGGCAATGGCCGCCACCTGAACCGGCGTGAACATGCCGTAGTCCAGGTACGACTTCATGCGCGCGAGCGCAGCGATGAGTTCCGGATTGCCGCACATGAAGCCCACACGCCAGCCCGGCATGTTGTAGCTCTTGGACAGCGTGAAGCATTCCACGGCGACGTCCTTCGCCCCCGGCACCTGCAGGATCGACGGCGCTTCGTAACCGTCGAACGTCAGATCGGCATAGGCCAGGTCCTGGACGATCCACAGATCGTATTCGCGCGCCATGGCGACCATGCGCTCGAAGAATTCCAGCTCGACGCACTGCGTGGTCGGATTACTGGGAAAGTTCAGCAGCATCATCTTCGGCCGGGGCCACGATTCCTTGATCGCTCTTTCCAGCTCGGCGAAGAAATCGGTGTCCGGCATCATGCGCACGTGGCGCACATCGGCGCCCGCGATCACCGCGCCGTAGGGGTGAATCGGATAGGCCGGATTGGGCACCAGCACCTGATCGCCGTGCTCCAGGATGGCGAGCATCAGATGGGCCAGCCCTTCCTTCGAGCCCATGGTGACGATGGCTTCGCTCTCGGGATCGATGTCGACGTCGTAGCGGCGCTTGTACCAGGCCGAGATCGCCTGTCTGAGGCGCAGCACGCCGCGCGAGACCGAATAGCGATGCGTATCCGGGCGCTGCACGGCCTCGGTGAGTTTCTCGACGATATGCGGCGGCGTGGGCCGATCGGGATTGCCCATGCCGAAGTCGATGATGTCCTCGCCGCGCGCTCGCGCCGCCTGCTTCAACTCGTTGATGATCGCGAACACATACGGCGGTAGGCGATTGATGCGTACGAAGTTGGATTTCGAGGAAGCGTCGGACATGTTGGTTCAAGCGGTTGGGTCGCCCGCACGACGGGCGGCGGAGGTATGCCTGGCCGATGCCGGTCGCAATCGGTCAAACACCGGAGTCTGCCAGATTCGCTGGCCCAGCACTACCAGAGTGCGCGGGTCTGTTCAGCGATCGGGCAAGACCTTCTGCGGATCGATCGGATCGCCATCCTTGCGCACCTCGAAGTGCAACATCGGCTTGTTGCCGGGGCCAAGCCCCATGTTCGCGATATGCGCCCCTGCGGCGACGCTCTGGCCCTGCTTGACGAAGCTCTTGTCGACGAAGCCATAGGCCGACAGATAATGCTTGTCGTGCTTGATGATGATCAGCTTGCCGTAGCCCTTCAGCCCCGAGCCGTTGTAGACCACGGTGCCGCTGGACGCGGCATCGATCGGTGCCCCGACCGTGCCGCCGATTTCGATGCCGCGCCGCCGCGCCGACGGGTCGTAGGCCCGCAACAACGGGCCGCTGGCCGGCCATTGCCAGCCATCCGCACTCGGGCCCCCGGCCTTGACCTTCGTGTGCCGGGTCGCGGCCGATGAGCTCGCGCTGTCGATCGAGCGCTGTTCCCGGGATTGGGTCGGCGAATGCCGGGGTGCGCTCTGTGCAGCGCCGCCGGCATTCGGCTGCGCTCGGTTACCCGCGCCGGACGAATGGTTCGAGGCGGTCGACACCGAATTGCGGGTAACCGTGGGCGCGCCGGGCGTATTGAGCGGCTGGACGTGGCCATTCGACCGACTCGACGGCGCCGCAGACGGTCGATTAGACGGCGTATTGGGCGCACTCGACATATGCGCGTAGTCCAGCCGCGGATAGGGCTTGAGCGTCAGATGCTGCCCCACGTCGAGGCGATACGGCGGCCCGATATGATTCCAGCGCGCCAGCTTGTGCCAGTCGATGTGGTAACGCTGTCCGATCTCGGACAACGTGTCGCCGCGCTGCACAGTGTAACTGTCGGGGCGCATCGCCCGGCTGATCGAACAGCCGGCCATTGCCATCGAGCCCGCCATCACCACGATGGCAGCCGCCGCTAGACGAAGCGATAGACCAGGCAGGCGGTCACGACCAAGGCGACGAATATCCATCCGATCCAGTCCAGATACTTGAGTAGTCGGTCCTCGAACACTGGCCCGAGACAGCGCACGAGCCCGGCGACCAGGAAAAACCGTGCGCCGCGCCCCGCGATCGATGCAAGCACGAAGGCCAGCAGCGGCATGTCGAGCGCACCCGCCGCGATGGTGAAAAGTTTATAGGGCAACGGGGAAAAGCCGGCAAACAGAACCGTCCAGAAGCCGTAGTCGGCGAACCCGCGCCGGACCGTGTCGTAACTCTGTCCATAGCCCACACTATCCAGCCAGGGAAGTATCTGTTCGATGAACAGCGCGCCGATCAGATAGCCGAACACAGCGCCGGCAGCGGAACCGAGCGTGGCGAGCACGGCATAGCGGACAAAGCGTTCGCGCCGGGCCAGCGTCATCGGCATGAGCATGACGTCCGGCGGAATCGGGAAGAACGAACTCTCGGCGAAGGCCAGGGCTACCAGCCCGCCCTGCGCATGCCGGTGCCCCGCGGCGCGGACCACGGCCGCGTAGAGCCGCCGCCACATCAGTCGTGGCCTTCGATCAGGGGCACGAAGCTGACCGGGTCGAGATCCTCGCGCTGGAACGACTGGCCCTGACGGCGCACCACGACCAGGCGCTGGCCGGCGCCGCCGGTCTCGCCCACCGGCACGATCATGCGGCCCTGCTCGGCCATCTGCTCACAGAGCGAGGTCGGCAACGCCTCGGCACCGGCGGTCACCAGGATCACGTCGAAAGGGCCGTACGAGGGCAGCCCGAGCACATCCTCGCGCGCTTCCCGCGCCCGGATATTGCGATAACCCAGTTCGGCGAGCCGGCGCCGCGCCTGGTCGTAGAGCGGCTTGATGCGCTCGACGGTATACACCGTGTCGACCAGTTCGGCCAGCACGGCCGCCTGGTAGCCGCTGCCGGTGCCGATCTCCAACACATGGTCGGGGACGCCGTCGGCCAGCAGCAGACTCGTCATCTGGGCCACGATATACGGCTGTGAAATCGTCTGGCCATAGCCGATCGGCAGCGCCGTATCGTCATAGGCCCGGCTGGTCATGGCCTCGTCGACGAACATATGCCGCGGCACGCGATTCATCGCCGCCAGAACGCGTTCGTCGCGGATACCGAGCTGCTCGAGGCGCGCGATCAGTCGCGCCCGGCTGCGCGCCGAGGCCATGCCGAAACCGCGCACGTGGGGATGCTTGTCCGGCTCGATCATCACAGCCGATCCAGCCAGTCGGACAACGACGACAGACTGGCATGCCGGGTCAGATCGATCTGCAGCGGCGTAATCGATACGAAGCCATTGTTGACGGCCTGGAAATCCGTACCGGGCCCGGCATCGGCCTGCCCGCCGGCCGGCCCGATCCAGTACACTTTTCGCCCGCGCGGATCGCGATCGGCGATCAGCTTCTCGGCACGATGGCGATAACCCAGCCGGGTGGCGCGATAACCGGCCAGCGCGTCGTATGCCACATCCGGGACGTTGACGTTGAGAATGGTATCGGCCGGCAGCGGGTGGGCCAGCAACAGGCGCACCATCGACACCGCGACCCGCGCCGCCGTATCGTAGTGAATACAGGCGTCGCCCGCCAGGGAGACCGCAATCGCGGGCAGCCCCAGCGACCGGCCTTCGGTCGCGGCCGCCACGGTGCCGGAATACAGCACATCGTCGCCAAGGTTGGCGCCCGTATTGATGCCGGAGACGACCATATCGGCGTCTTCATCAAACAGCCCCGTGGTCGCCAGATGCACGCAATCGGTCGGCGTCCCGTCGACGGCGAAGACATTGTCGTCGACCTCGCGCACCCGTAGTGGCCGCTCCAGCGTGAGCGAATTGCTTGCGCCGCTGCGATTGCGGTCCGGCGCCACGGTGACGATATCGTCGCAGACCGCGGCCATGGCCGCGCGCAGCGCGCTCAGGCCGGGGGCGTGACATCCATCGTCGTTGCTCAGTAGTAAACGCATGTACTCACAGACTCGAATTGATCCGGGCGCGCGTGCGCGTGCAGGCACGCGCTCAGCCCGATAGCATAGCTCATACAGGCCCGGCTTGACTTTGTGCCGCCAGCCGCGCGGCAGGGAATACGCGATCATGAGCGCTTCGAATCGCGACGACGACAAAACCAGTGAGGACGAAGCCGCGCTGTTCCGCAGCACGGTCGGGCCGGTCACGGATATCCGCCATCACCGGCGCGCACCGCAGCGTCCCCTGCCCTCGGCTCGCCCGCGCATGCGCGAGGCCGACGAGGCCGCCGTGATGACGGAACTTCTCGTCGACGCCCCGCCCGATCCAGACATCGAAACCGGCGACGACCTGGTGCATCGCCGCGAAGGTGTCCAGCATGCCGTGATCCGACGCCTGCGCCGCGGACATTATCGCTGCCAGGCCGAAATCGATCTGCATGGCATGGTGGTCGACGTGGCCCGTCATTGCCTGAGCGAATTCCTGCACGAGGCGCTGGATCGCGGCTATCGCTGCGTGCGCATCGTCCATGGCAAGGGCCTGCGCTCCGGCAACCGCGGGCCGGTACTCAAGGGCAAGGTCGCCGGCTGGCTGCGGCAACGGGATGAAGTGCTGGCCTATGCCTCGGCCCGGCCGGTCGACGGCGGCACCGGCGCGCTCTATGTCCTGCTTCGCAAGACATGAGCCCCGATCATGCGCCTCAACCGCGACCGGCCATGTCCTCGGCCCGGACCAGCTCGCGGATCACGCTGGTTGCGAAGGCTCCGGCAGACAGCGTGAATGAAAGCCGCATGTCGTCGCCTTCCACCGTAGTCTCGAGCCCGGTCAAGGGCAGTCGAAGGGCGCGCCGTTCGGCGTCCACGCCGAATTGCGCCAGACCGTCGCAGAAATCCGGGAAACCGGCCAGAACGCGATTTTCCATCTCGGCCGCGGCGTCGGAAGGCGACACCGCGCCGTCCCGCCGGCGCCCCGGCATGGGCCCGGTGGGCTCGATATCGCCACGTGCCGCGCGGGCGATGAGCGAATCCCAGGATTCCTCCGTGTCGGCGGCGGCGAACACACTGTGTGATCCGGCCAGCATGAAGACATCCCCGGTCAGCGGGCCGGGCCAGGCACCGGCCCGCAGGCGCGCATCCAGCACCGCATTGAAGATCAGCGAACGGGCCGCCGACAGGGCAAAACTGCGCCGCCCGCGCGACAAGCGACGACCGGAAAACAACGCCTGCGACAGCTCGATGTTGCGGCCGCCGTGGCCGAACCGCTGCGGCCCGAAATAGTTGGGCACACCGTCGCGCCGTACCCGCGCCACACGGGCCGCGAACGCTGTCGCGTCGAGGCCGTCGACCTGGCGCACGACAATATCGAAGCGATTGGCACGGTGCGTACCGCGCCGAAGCTTGCGCCCGTGGCGGCGCGCCTCGAGTACGCGCAAGTCGTCGTCCGCGGGCCAGGCCGGCAGCGCCTGCTTGATCGGCCAGGTCAGCGACAACCATTGCCGGGTCACGGCATGGCGATCCTTGAGGCCGCTGTAGCCGATGTTGCGCGCCGCCACACCGATGGCGGCCGCCAGTCGTTCAACCGCCTGCGGGGTGGTCAGCCCGGTCTTCTCCACCCAAAGCCAGACATGCTCGCCCTCGCCGGACAGCTCGACATCGCAGATTTCCTCGACCCGAAAATCGGCCGGCGTCGCGCGCAACCGACCACTTGCGCTCGGCCCGGATTCGACATGCGCGAAGGCGGCGACGTCGACCGCGTCGCCGTTCAGATAATCCATCCCGCGATCAGCCGGCGCTGGCGGTCTTGCCGGACGCGGCGTGCGACGCCTTCGTCGGGGCGGATTCGTCGGGCACGGTCAGAAAGAACGTCTCACCCGGCTTGACCATGCCCATTTCGACCCGCGCCCGACCCTCGGTCGCGCCCACGCCGGACTTGAGGTCATTGATCCGGGCCTGCATGGCATTGTTGCGCGCGCGGTCGTGCTTGTTCTCCCGGACGATCTTCTGGTGCATCGATTGCAGATGGTGCACCTGCGCCAGACTGCCGTCACCGATCCACAGCCGGTATTGCAGACCCGCGAAAACCACGACCAGCGCAATGACGGCGACGCGATACATGCCTCGATTGTAGCGCGTCGCCGCCGGCTGTCCAGCGTAGGTTTCGTAGTCGGGAACGCCGTCGCGCAATCTCGTCAGATTTCGCAGTTGAAGGCTTTCTTGCCCGGATACACCGCTCGGCTGCCGAGTTCGGCCTCGATCATCAGCAGACGGTTGTACTTGGCAATGCGGTCCGAGCGCGACAGCGACCCGGTCTTGATCTGCGTGGCCGCGGTCGCCACGGCCAGATCGGCGATGGTCGAATCCTCGGTTTCACCGGAACGATGCGACACCACGGCGGTATAGTCGGCGCGGGTCGCCACGTCGATCGCGCGCAGGGTCTCGGTCAGTGTGCCGATCTGGTTGGGCTTGATCAGAATCGAGTTGGCAATGCCTTCCTCGATGCCCCGCTGCAGAATACGCGTATTGGTCACGAACAGATCGTCGCCGACCAGCTGGATCCTGTCGCCCAGACGCTCGGTGAGCAATGCCCAGCCGTCCCAGTCGTCCTCGGCCATGCCGTCCTCGATCGTGATGATCGGATAGCGTTCGACCAGGCCGGCCAGGTAGTCGACGAACCCCTTGGCGTCGTAGTCCTTGCCTTCGCCGGCGAGCTTGTAGGTGCCGTCCTCGTAGAACTCGGTGCTGGCGGCGTCGACGCCCAGGTAGACCTGTTCGCCCGGCTTGTAGCCCGCACGCTCGATGGCCTCGACCAGCGTCTCCAGCGCGGCTTCATTGGACGGCAGGTCCGGCGCGAAGCCGCCCTCGTCGCCGACCGACGTCGACATGCCGCGCTCGCCCAGCAGTTTCTTCAGATTCTGGAAGATTTCCGCACCACAGCGCAAGGCATCCGAAAAACTCGAAAAGCCGGCCGGCACGATCATGAATTCCTGGATGTCGACATTGTTCGAGGCATGCTCGCCGCCGTTGATGACGTTCATCATCGGCACCGGCAGCTGGGTGGCCTCATCGTGTCCCAAAAACGCATACAGGCCCTGACCGGCATTGTTGGCCGCGGCGTGGGCCGCGGCCAGGGACACGCCCAGCAGCGCGTTCGCGCCCAGACGGCCCTTGTTGTCGGTGCCGTCGAGTTCGATCAGCACCTTGTCGAGACCGGCCTGGTCGTTGACGTCGAAGCCCTTGATCTTCTTGGCGATCTCGCCGTTGACATTGGCCACGGCGCGGGTTACGCCCTTGCCGAGGAAGCGACTCTTGTCGTTATCGCGCAACTCGACGGCCTCGAGGCTGCCGGTCGAAGCGCCCGACGGCACCATGGCCGTACCGGTCGCCCCGGATTCCAACTCGATTTGAACCGCGACCGTGGGATTGCCGCGCGAGTCGATAACCTGATAGCCGCGCGTATTGGAAATCTTCGACATAAGCTTTGAATATCGCGTTGGTGTGGAATGAGCCCGAGCCACCGCGTTCTACTGCGGTCGACCAAGATTACCCGCTGTGCGGCGACGGCGCCATGACGCCGCGACGCTTGGCCACGCCATCGAGCTCGACCAGCGTTTCCAGAAGCTCGCGCATCTGTGCCAGCGGCAACGAATTCGGCCCATCGCACAGGGCGTTGTCGGGGTCGGGATGGGTTTCCATGAACAGCCCGGACACGCCCGCGCCGACCGCGGCCCGTGCCAGCACCGGAATATGTTCGCGCGCGCCGCCCGAGGCATGGCCGAGCCCGCCGGGCAACTGCACCGAGTGCGTCGCATCGAACACCACCGGGCAGCCGGTATCGCGCATCATCGCCAGGCCGCGCATATCGACCACGAGATTGTTATAGCCGAACGAGAACCCGCGCTCGCAGACCATGAGCGCCCGGCCGCCCGCTTCACGGGCCTTGGCCACCACGCCGTTCATCTCCGCCGGCGACAGGAACTGGCCCTTCTTGATGTTCACCGGCTTGCCGGAGGCGGCGACGGTCTGGATGAAATCGGTCTGGCGACACAGGAAGGCGGGCGTCTGCAACATGTCGACCACGACCGACACCGGCTCCACCTGGGCCTCGACATGCACATCGGTGGTCACCGGCACGCCGATCTCGCGCTTGACCGCCGCCAGCGTTTCCAGCCCCTGATCCAGACCGGGTCCACGATAACTGGCATGCGAACTGCGATTGGCCTTGTCGAAGGAGCCCTTGAACACATAGCCGATGCCGAGATCGGCACAGATTTCGGCCACATGGCCGGCGATATCGATCGACAGCTGCTGCGATTCCAGGCTGTCCGGCCCGGCGATCAGGAACAGCGGCGCATCGCCGCCGACTTCGAAACCGGCCAGATTCATTTCAGACACCGCGCGCGCGCCGCCGAGATGAAGCCCATGAACAACGGATGGCCGGCCCGCGGCGTCGACGTGAACTCGGGATGAAACTGGCAGCCCAGAAACCAGGGATGATCGGGCAGTTCGATGATTTCGACCAAGTCGTCCTCCACCGAGAAGCCGGAAAACACCAATCCCTTGGCCGACAGTGTCTCACGGTAACGGTTGTTGAATTCGTAGCGATGGCGGTGGCGTTCGAAGATCTCGTCGGCGTCGTAGCAGCGATGCGCCAGCGTGCCGGGCACCAGCCGGCAGCGCTGTTCGCCCAGGCGCATGGTGCCGCCGAGATCGACATTGGCGTCGCGGGTCTGGCGGGCGCCGCCGGCGTCGGTCCATTCGGTGACCAGCGCGATCACCGGATGCGCCGGCTGCGGCTCGAACTCGGTACTGTGCGCGCCGGCCAGCCCGGCCACATCACGCGCGAATTCGATACAGGCAACCTGCATGCCGAGACAGATGCCGAGATACGGCACCTTGTTCAGGCGCGCATAACGCGCGGCCGCGATCTTGCCCTCGATGCCACGTTCGCCGAAGCCCCCGGGCACCAGGATGGCGTCGCAGTCGGCCAGGGCCTCGGCCGGGTCCTTCTCCACCGTTTCCGAATCGACATAGTGGATATCGACACGCGTGGCCGTATGCAGCCCCGCATGCGACAGCGCTTCGTTGACCGACTTGTAGGCATCGGCCAGATCGACGTACTTGCCGACCATCGCCACCCGTACCGACACATCCTGGGTGGTGCGCGCATCGACCAGCGCGGCCCAGTTCGACAGGTCCGCCTTGGGCGCGGTCATCGAGAAATGATCGATGACCAGATCGTCGAGATGCTGGCTTTGCAGCAGACTCGGCATCTTGTAGATGTCGTCCACGTCGACCGCGGCGATGACCGCGCGATCGGAGACATTGGTGAACAAGCCGATCTTGCGGCGCTCGTTCTCGGGTAGCGGCCGGTCCGTGCGGCAGACCAGGATATCCGGCTGGATGCCGATCGAGCGCAACTCCTTGACCGAATGCTGCGTCGGCTTGGTCTTGAGCTCGCCGGAGGACGGGATAAAGGGCACGAGCGTCAGATGCATGAACATGACGCGATCGCGACCCAGCTCCACTCCGAACTGGCGGATCGCCTCCAGGAACGGCAGCGACTCGATGTCGCCGACGGTGCCGCCGATCTCGACCAGACAGATGTCCGCGCCCTCGCCGCCTTCCAGAATGCAGCGCTTGATCTCGTCTGTGATGTGCGGAATCACCTGCACCGTGCCGCCGAGATAATCGCCGCGCCGTTCCTTGTTGATGACGTTGTTGTAGATCTGGCCGGTGGTGAAGTTCGACAGGCGCGAGGTCCGCGTCTTGAGGAACCGCTCGTAATGACCCAGATCCAGGTCGGTCTCGGCGCCGTCGCGCGTGACGTACACCTCGCCATGCTGGAACGGGCTCATGGTGCCCGCATCCACATTCAGATACGGGTCGAGCTTGATCACCGAGACCGACAGGCCACGGGCTTCAAGCAGCGCGCCGAGCGAGGCGGCGGCGATGCCCTTGCCGAGCGAGGAGACAACCCCGCCGGTGACAAAAAGATAACGAGTACCGGTCGCGTGCCCAGCCATGCGCGCTCTTGTGGGGTCGAGGGAGGTGCCAGGCGCGCATGCTAGCCCAAAGCCGGTGCGCGAACAACGCGCGCCCGGTCGCGACATCGCCCGACCGGCGGCATCACACGGCCTGACATGGTATGCCGCGCCGGCTGATCCGCACCGGCGCGCGCGACCTGACCGTCGTTGCGCGAGTCGTGTCGTTCGCTGGCTCCGGGCGCTCAGTCGCGCACGGGGTCGCCGGCCAGCTCATGGCGCCAGACGAACGTCGGCGCGTATCCGCCGAACCAATCCACGATCGCGGGATGCTGCCACCGGCCGGGCAGTGCCACGAGCCGATCATCGACATACACCCGCGGCATCCGTTCCCGGATCCAGGGCGGCACCCGCGTTCGCCGCAGATATTCCGACAGGGCTTCCGTCCCGCCATCGGCGCGGCTCAGACGCGCGCCCGCACCACCGAACGCCAGCACGAGGCCGCCGGGCCATGCGCAGGCCGGCACGCCGTGAACCCGCAATACGCCACAGCCCGGGGGCAGCGTGATCGCGTCGCCGGCATGCCAGGCGAGCACGGTCGCGGCGGGCGGCGCGGCCGGCAACCGAGGCATGGCGAAAAGACGCGCATCGAAACGACGGACTTCGGTCCCGGCGAACGAAACACGGGGGCCGGCGTGTTCCCGGGCGCCGAGCAGGCGTGCGATTTCGGCCAGATGACGATGATTCGGCCGGTCATGCCCGGCTTCACGCAGCCAGCGGCGCAAGACTTCGGCGCGCCGGGCCGGCGACAGCGTGGCAAGGGCGTCGATGGACAGCGTATCCCTGTCAGTCCGCGCGGCCGCGAGATCCAGCGCGGCCAGCGCCCGGACCGCGTCGTTCGCCTGTGCCGCCCATGCCGCACTGCGTGCCAGGGTTTCGGCCGCGGCCGGCCAGCGCTCGACCAGCGCCGGCCAGACGCGGGTACGCAGTTGCCCGCGTGCGCGCTGCCGGCTGTGGTTGCTCCGATCCTCCACCCAGGCCAGGCCGTGCGCTTTCGCATAGGCGGTGATTTCGGCGCGTGGCCGGTCGATCCATGGCCGCCAGAGCCGCCCCGGGCCGAACGACGTCAGGCCCGGCATGCCGGCCAGGCCGGCCACGCCCGAGCCGCGCAGTGCCTGCAGCACAAACGTTTCGGCCTGGTCGTTGGCGTGGTGCGCCGTGAGCAACACCTCGCCCGGGGCGAGATCGTCGGCCAGTGCGGCATAGCGCGCATGGCGAGCCGCGGCTTCGAGCCCGCCGCCCCCGGCACCGACGTGGACATCGAGCCGGGAATAGGCCACGCCGAGATCCGCGCATTCCTGCGCGCAGTGCGCGGCCCAGTCTTCGGCCGCGGCCTCGATATGGTGGCACACATGTACCGCGCGCACAGCCGCCGCGCCGCCCGCATGGGCCAGCGCATGCAGCAGCGCCGTGGAGTCGCGCCCGCCGCTGTAGGCGACGACCAGACCGGCCGCGTGTTCCGGCGGCGTGCGCAGCAGGTCGGTCAACGTGGGCTGGTGTGTCACACCGCGGCGCGCGGCACGCTCGCGCCCTGTCCGGAGCGGCGCGGCGGCATCACCCCGCCGACTTGTAATCGCCGAAGGCCATCCAGCGCTTGTAGCGCGCGTCCAGCAACTCGTCGATGCTCAGGTGCTGAAGCCGGGTCATGTGGGCTAGCAGGCGATCCTTGAGATGCCCCATGAGGCGGGCCGGGTCGCGATGCGCACCGCCCAGCGGCTCATCCACGACCTCGTCGACCAATTCCAGGCGTTTGAGATCGATCGAGGACACCCGCATCGCCTCGGCCGCGTCCTCGGCCTTGGCCGCGGATTTCCACAGAATCGAGGCACAACCTTCCGGCGAGATCACGGAGTAGATGCTGTACTGAAGCATCATCAGCTGGTCGCCCACGCCGATCGCCAGCGCCCCACCGGAGCCGCCCTCGCCGACCACGGTGCAGATTACCGGCACGCGCAGCTTGGCCATCTCGAACAGATTGCGGGCAATCGCCTCGGACTGGTTCCGCTCTTCGGCGCCGATACCCGGATAAGCACCCGGGGTGTCGATGAAGGTCAGCACCGGCAGTTTGAAGCGCTCGGCGGTCTTCATCAGGCGCAACGCCTTGCGATATCCCTCGGGTCGCGGCATGCCGAAATTGCGATGAATCTTTTCCTTGGTGTCACGGCCCTTCTGGTGCCCGATCACCATCACCGACTGACCGCCCAGACGCGCGGTGCCGCCGATGATTGCCGGGTCGTCGCCATAGGCCCGATCGCCGTGCAGTTCGACGAAGTCGGTGAACATGCCGTCGATGTAATCCTGCGTATAGGGGCGCAGCGGGTGACGCGCCATCTGCGCGACCTGCCACGTCGATAGCTTGGAAAAGATCTGCTCGGTCAAATGCTTGCGCTTTTCTTCCAGACGCGTGATTTCTTCCGAGAGATTGACCTCGCTACCGTCCGCGACAAAGCGCAACTCCTCGATCTTCTGCTGCAGTTCGGCGATCGGTTGTTCGAAGTCCAGGTAATCGAGGTTTTTTTGCGCCATCGGTTCGTCGTTGCCGGTTGTCGGATCAGCTTACGCTCGTCTGGGCGCGACGATAACGTACTTGCACTTTATCCGCACCCACGAGGCTCTTCAGATCGGCCAGCAACTCCTCGCACAGGCGCAGCCGGGTATCGCCCAAAGTCAGCACCGCGCGGGCCTGTGCGTTGGCGTAACGCAACACGACATCGCAGCCGGCGTCGGCCTTGTAGCGATCCACGCAGCCGGCGAGTGCGCCGACATCCAGCGTGGCTTCGGACTGCAACTGCAGCAGGATACGGCTGGCATAGGCCGCACGCGCGGTCTCGATGTCCATGACCGTGTTCGCGTTGAGCCGGAAACCGTCGGAGAAGTCGTCGTACTGCAGGCTGCCGTCGACGATCACGAGCTTGTCCGAGACCAGCAGATGGCCGAACTCGGCGGCCTTGTCCTCGAACAGGGGGCACTCGATGCGCCCGGAGCCGTCGTCCAGCACGACGATGATCCGCTTGCCCTTCTTCATGCGCCGGACCTCGACCACAAGCCCGGCGACCACCGCGGCCTTGCGCGGACTGCGGCGGCCCTCGCCGCCCTCTTCCGGCCGGGGCATGGCCGCGACCTGATCGGCGATCTTGCCGTCGGTCATGCGCGCCAGCTCGGCCTCCCAGGCCTTGATCGGATGTCCGGTCAGATACAGACCCAGCGTGTCGCGCTCGGCCTTGAGCCGCTCGTCCTCCGGCCATTCGTCGAGATGATCAAGCGGCGGCCCGGCGGTGTCCGGTGTTTCGGCCAGGCCGAACATGTCGTTCTGGCCGACGCGGCTGGCCGCGCGGTCCTGTTCCGCGGCCGCCAGCGCGCGGGTTACACCGTGCATGAGGCTGGCCCGGTTCGGGCCGAGATCATCCAGCGCGCCAGCGTTGATCAAGGCCTCGATCGCGCGCCGGTTGATCTTCGACGTATCCACCCGGCGACAGAAGTCATACAGATTGACGAAGGTGCCGCCCTCGCGCCGCTCGGCGATCACGGCTTCGATCGCGCCCTTGCCCAGCCCCTTGATCGCGCCCAGGCCATAGCGGATGGTCGCATCGTCGACCACCGAGAAGTTGTATTCGGAGGCGTTGACGTTGGGCGGCGCCACCTCGATGGCGAGCCGGTGGCACTCGTCGATCATGATCACGACCTTGTCGGTGTGATCCATATCCGCCGACAACACCGCCGACATGAAGTCGGCCGGATAATGCGCCTTCAGCCACGCGGTCTGATACGACACCAGGGCATAGGCCGCCGAGTGCGATTTATTGAAACCGTAGCCGGCGAATTTCTCGACCAGATCGAAGATATAGGCGGCGGTATCCTCGTCGATATTGTTCGCGACCGCGCCCTTGACGAAGCCGTCGCGCTGCTTGGCCATTTCCTCGGGCTTTTTCTTGCCCATGGCACGACGCAACAGGTCGGCGTTGCCCAGGCTATAGCCCGCCAGCACCTGGGCGATCTGCATCACCTGTTCCTGGTACAGGATGACGCCGTAGGTCGGTTCCAGCACTTCCGCCAGGCTGTTGTGCGGATACACCACCTTGGCCCGGCCGTGCTTGCGGTCGATGAAATCCTCGACCATGCCGGATTCGAGCGGCCCGGGCCGATAGAGTGCGACCAGCGCGATGATGTCCTCGAACTCGGCCGGCTGCAGGCGCTTGATCAGGCGCCGCATGCCGGACGATTCCAGCTGGAACACAGCCGTGGTGTCGCCTTTCTGCAGCAGGTCGAACGAGGCCTTGTCGTCCAGCGGGATCTGGCGAACGTCGATCGGCCCCTTGCCGGTTTTTTTCAGGCGGGTGTTGGCGACCTGGACCGCGTTGTCGATGATGGTGAGCGTGCGCAGGCCGAGAAAGTCGAACTTGACCAGGCCGACCGCCTCGACATCGTCCTTGTCGAACTGGGTGACGCGATTGGTGCCGCCCGGCTCGCAGTACAGCGGCGTGAAATCGATCAGGTTGGACGGCGCGATGACCACGCCGCCGGCGTGCTTGCCGGCGTTGCGGGACAATCCTTCCAGCGACAGCGCCAGATCGAGCAGGTAACCCACCTCCTCGTCTTCGCGCGAGGTCCGCAGTTCCTCGGATTCCTCGAGCGCCCGGGTGAGCGTCATGTCCGGGGCGAACGGGATCTGCTTGGCGATGCGGTCAACGAAGCCGTAGGGGTGATTGAGCACGCGCCCGACGTCGCGCACCACGGCCTTGGCCGCCATCGTGCCGTAGGTGATGATCTGGCTGACCTTCTCGTGGCCGTAGGCATCGGCCACGTATTCGATCACCCGGTCGCGGCCGTCCATGCAGAAGTCGACGTCGAAGTCGGGCATGGACACGCGTTCGGGATTGAGGAAGCGTTCGAACAGCAGATCGTAGGCCAGCGGGTCCAGGTCGGTGATGCCGAGCGCATAGGCCACCAGCGAACCGGCGCCCGAACCACGGCCCGGACCTACCGGCACGCCGTTCTCGCGCGCCCAGCGGATGAAGTCGGCCACGATCAGGAAGTAGCCGGGAAAACCCATGGTCTTGATGACGTCGAGTTCGTGGGTCAGCCGGCTCTCGTATTCCTCGCGCCTGGTCTCGCGCACGTCCGCGTCCGGATACAGGTCTTCGAGGCGTTCATTGAGTCCGGCCCGGGATTCGGCCTTGAGAAACGAATCGGTATCGTGACCTTCGGGCACCGGGAAATCCGGCAGCACGTTCTCGCCGAGCGTGAGCTGGAGATTGCAGCGGCGCGCGATCTCCACCGAGTTCTCGATCGCCTCGGGCAGGTCGGCGAACAGCTCGACCATCTGCTCGGGCGTCTTGAGATACTGTTCGGCGGTGTAGTGGCGCGGCCGGCGCGGATCGGCCAGCGTATAGCCGCCGTGGATGGCCACACGCGCTTCGTGCGCATCGAAATCGTCGGCGCCGGGAAAGCGCACGTCGTTGGTGGCCACGATCGGAATATCGGTGGCCAGGGCCAGGCCGACGGTCTCCGCCAGCCAGGCGGCCTCGCCGCTGCGCTGGCAACGCGTGACCTCCAGATAGTAGCGATCGCCGAAAATCGATTGCCAGTGGCGCGCGTGCTGCTCGGCCAGTTCGGTCTTGCCGGCCAGCAGCGCCTGGCCGGTATCGCCGCTCATGCCGCCGGACACCGCGATCAGCCCGTCCGACTTCTCCACGATCCATTCGCGCCGGGTGAGTACCTGGCCGCCGGTCTGGCCATGCAGGTAGGACCGCGTGAGGATTTCGCAGAGGTTGCGATAGCCCTCGCGGTGCTGCGCGATCAGGGTCAGCCGGGAGGCCGGCGCCGCACCTTCGTCCACCAGCAGATCCACGCCCACGATCGGCTTGATACCGGCCCCGAGCGCGGCCTTGTAGAACTTCACCATGCCGAACAGGTTGACGTTGTCGGTCACGCCGACCGCTGGCATGCCGGCCTCGGCCACCTGCTTCATCAACGGCTTGATGCGCACGATGCCGTCGGACAGCGAATACTCGGTATGAACGCGCAGATGGACGAAGGGCGTCGTCATCGATAATCCTCGAACTCGGGGGCCGGAGCCCGCCTATCCTAACGTGAAATTCAGCGTGGTCTGCCGGGCCGCCGCGGCGCGGGCGACCGGCGCGAAACTATGTCGATGGATCGGCGTCGGGCCCAGTTCCGCGAGCGCGGCCCGGTGTGCGGGCGTGCCATAGCCCTTGTGTGCAGCCAGGCCATAGCCCGGATAGGCCACGTCGAGTTCGACCATCTGACGATCCCGCGCCACCTTGGCGATCACCGACGCCGCGCTGATCGCGGGCACGCTGCCGTCGCCGCCAACGACCGTGCGCATCGGCAGCGACAGCGCCGGCGCGCGATTGCCGTCGATCCAGGCGGCGAACGGCTGAACCGACAGCGCGGCCACCGCGCGCTGCATGGCCAGTAGCGTGGCGCCGAGAATATTGTAACGATCGATTTCGGCCACCGAGGCCTCGGCGATGGCCCAGGCGATGGCGCGCTCGCGGATCTTGATATCGAGGGCTTCGCGCGCCTCGGCGGTCAGCGCCTTGGAATCGGTCAGCCCTTTCGGCAGCGGTCGAGGCGGCATGATCACCGCCGCTGCCACCACCGGGCCGGCGAGCGGTCCGCGCCCCACCTCGTCGATTCCCGCCACCACCGGACAGGCAAACTTGCGCCCGGCGCGCGGCCTCATGAACGCGCCTCGATCAGACCCGCCACCGCCTCGGCGGCGCGGGTATCGGCAGCGCGTGCCAGACCCGCATGAATCGCCTCGAAGGCATCGATCTGGGCGGCGCGCGCGGCCGGCGAATGCACGAGTCGATACAGCCAGGCGCCGAGCATGGGCACCTGCGCGTCGGTCTGCAGCAGTTCGGGCACGAGGCGTCGTCCGGCCAGGAGATTCGGCATGCTCACGAACTCAGTCTTGATGAGATCGAGCCCACGTGCAATCCAGTAATTGACGGGCGACAGCTCATAGGCCACCACCATCGGTGTCTTGGCCAGCAGCGCTTCCAGCGTTGCCGTGCCCGAGGCCACCAACAGCGCGTCTGCGGCGCGCATGACCTCGCGCGAACGCCCGTCGACGAGTCGCACGTCGAGATCGGGGAAATCCTCGAGATCGGCCTCGAAGCGCTGGCGTACGCGGGCATTGGCCATCGGCGCAATGAAGCGCAGGCCGGGATCGCGGCGTCGCAGCCAGCGCGCAACGGCCAGGAAGCGCGGCCCGAGCCGGCTGACTTCGGCCCGCCTGCTGCCGGGCAGCAGGCCGACCCAGTGCGCGTCCCGATCCATGTCCAACGCCTGGCGCGCGGCCGCGGCGTCCGGGTGCGCCGGCAGCGCGTCGGCCAATGGATGGCCGACGAAGGTGACGGGAATATCGTGCGCGGCGAAGAATGCCGGTTCGAACGGGAAGATCGCCAGCATCAGATCAACGGCACGGCGAATGCCGCGTGTGCGCCCGGCGCGCCAGGCCCAGGCGGTCGGGCAGACGTAATGGACGGTGGCGATGCCGGCACGCCGCACGCGTTGTTCCAGCCGGGTGTTGAAGGCCGGCGCGTCGACGCCGATGAAGACATCGGGCCGGCAGCGCGCGACTTCGCGATACAGGCGCTGGCGAAGCCGCAGCAGGCGCGGGATCTGGCCGATCACCTCGCTCACACCGAACAACGACAGCGCGTCGATGCCCGCCCGCGATTCGCAGCCTTCGGCGACCATGCGCGGCCCGGTCACGCCGACGAACCGTGCCTCCGGATAGCGCCTGCGCAACTCGCGGATGAGCCCCGCAGCCAGCACATCGCCCGACACCTCGCCGGCGACGATGAAAAAAACCGGAGCGCGACGTGCCATCGACGCCACCGAACCCCCGCCGCCGGTCAGCGGATGATGCCGCGCTGGGCATTATCCAGCGACGCGAGCATCGTGGCCACGGCCGGGCTGGTCTCGGCGTATTCGCGAATCGCCTCCTTGGCCTCCGCCAGACGCATCTTGGACCGATACAGGGTGCGATAGGCCTTCTTCACGGCCGCGATCTCGTCGTTGGAATAACCCATACGACGCATGCCGATCGAATTGATGCCGTGCGGCTCGGCCGGGGAACCGGCCGAGCGTACGAAGGCCGGCACGTCCTGAACCACCCCGCTGCAATAAGCCAGGAAGGCCAGCGTGCCGATATGACGAAACTGGTAAACGAGTGCAAACCCGGCCAGGATGCAGTGGTCGCCGATATGAACATGTCCGGCCAGACTCGCGCCGTTGGCCATGGTGATACCGTTGCCGAGCACGCAATCATGCGCCACATGGGTATACGCCATGAGCAGATTGTCGTCGCCGATGCGAGTCATGCCCTGGTCGAACAACGTGCCGCGATGCACGCTGCAATACTCGCGGAACGTGTTGCCATCGCCGATCACCAGCTCGGTCGGCTCGCCCTTGTAGCCGCGGTGCTGCGGCTCGGCGCCAAGCGAGACAAACTGGGACACCTTGTTGTTGCGACCGATCGTCGTATGCCCGTCGATCACCGCGTGCGGCCCGATTCGCGAGCCCGCGCCGATCCTGACATGCGGACCGACCACCGTGAACGGCCCGATATGGACGTCGTCATCGATCTGCGCTTCGGGGTGAACCTGAGCCGAGGCGTCGACCGGCATTATTCGACCTCGTCTGGCGCCGGCTTGCTCGGGATGGCCATGACCTGCGCGCGACACGCCAGCTCGTCGCCCACCCAGGCTTCGGCGTCGAAACGCCATAGCCGTTTCTTCGCGGAATCGATTTCAAGCTTGAGCAGCAACTGATCGCCCGGCACCACCTGGCGCTTGAAGCGTGCCTTGTCGATACCCGCGAAATACACGATGGTTCCGTCGTCGGCATCGACCGTGCGCATGCCCAGAATCAGACCGGCCTGGGCCAGCGCCTCGAGAATCAGCACGCCGGGCATCACCGGATGGCCCGGGAAATGCCCGCCGAAGAATGGCTCGTTGACCGTCACGTTCTTCAACGCCGTAATCGACTTGCCCGGCTCGCATTCGAGTACCCGATCGACCAGAAGAAACGGGTACCGGTGCGGCACCCGCTTCATGATTTCTCGGATTCCATCCTGTTCGTTCATCAAGGGTCTCCAGCAATCCCGTTTGTCGTCTCGACACGCTTGAGCCGGGCCTCGATTCGATCGAGCGCCCGGAACAGCGCCAGCCGTTTGCGCCAGCTTCGCGCCGGCATGGCACGAAAGGTCGACGAGTATACTCCTTCGACCGCAATATCCCTGGGCACTTGACTGGCCGCGGTGATGATCACGCCATCGGCAATGGTGACGTGATCGCCGATGCCCACGCCGCCGCCGATCATGCAGCGCGCGCCGATCGTGGTCGAACCGGCAATTCCGGTACAGCCGGCAATCACGGTGTGCTGGCCGATCACGCAGTTGTGTGCGACATGGACCTGGTTGTCGATCTTCGCCCCGGTGCGCACGATCGTATCCTCGATCGCGCCGCGGTCGATGGTGCTGTTGGCGCCGATCTCCACGTCGTCTTCAATACACACACCGCCCAGCTGCGGAACCGGCTCAAACCCGGCGGGCCCGGGCACCAGCCCGAAGCCACGCTCGCCCAGCACCGCTCCCGAGCCAATGCGTACGCGCGCACCGACGCGCGTATTCGCACAGATCGTCACCCGCGAGCCGATCACGCCGTCCGCGCCGAGGCTGACGTCCGCATCGATCACACTGCCCGCGCCGATCACCACCCCGGCGCCGACCACGGCGCGTTCACCGATCACCACATGGGCGCCGATGCTGGCGGAGGCCGCTACCCGGGCGCTGGCCGCCACGACCGCGCTGGCGGCCGTACCCGGGGCCGGGGACGGCCGGTCGAATACCGTGGCCACGTGCGCGTAGCTCAAACGCGGGGTATCGCTGATCAGCAGCGCCGGCCGGTCGATGTCGGCCAGCGCGCGCGGCACGATAATGAGGGCGGCACGGCTGGCCTCGACCCGTTGGCGCTGTCGGGGCGTCTCGGCGAACCCGAGACCGTGTTCATGGCCGGGGTCGAGACTACAGACGCCCGCGACCATGACATCGCCATCGCCGACCATCTCCAGCCCGAACCGACGCGCCAGATCTGCGGCACGGAATCGCGTCGACGCGGTCGAGTCGGCCACGGCTTTTTCCTCGTTCAATTCGTCTTTTGGGCGCTGGTAGGTGCGTGATTTGTCCTGGCGTCACCGGCCGCCTGCTTTTTCAGTCGCCGCAGTATGGCATTGGTGATGTCAACCGAGTCGCTGGCATAAAGCACCGAGTCTCCGACGATCAGATCATAGCCATTGTTCCTGGCGTAATCGTCGATCACCTGTCGCAGATCCGAGCGCATCACGGCCAGCTCCTTCTGCTCGGCGTCGGAGACGTCGTCGTTGTAATGCGACCGCTCGCGCTGGAGCTGGTGCCTGGCGTCACGGATCGCGGCCGACAGCTGATCGCGCTGATCGTCACTCATCGAATCCGCCTTGTCCTTGAGCCGATCCATCTTGACCTGGAGCGCATTCGAAGCCTTTTCCAGAGCCTGCTTGCGCTTGGCGAACCGCTCGGCCATGTTCTTCCTGGCCGTCCGCGCCTGCGGCGATTCCCGCACCAGCCGATCGAGATCGACCACCCCGATCCTGGCTGGCGGCCGGGTCGGTTGCGCCTGCACCGCCCCGGCACCGAGCACCGCGACCAGGGCCGCCACCACCAACCAGCAAGGAGCCCGCACCCTCGTTCGCATCAGGTATCGAGCCTAGAAATTGGCGCCGAAGGAGAACTGGAACCGATTGATGTTGTCGCTGGGCTGGGCCTTGCTGACATACGGCGCGTAGCTGACCCGCAGCAAGCCGAAGAAAGGCGTAAACCAATCGAATGCCACACCGGCCGACTTGCCCATCTTCGCGGCGTTGAAATCGCTAGCATTGGCGTACACGTTGCCCATGTCGTAGAACAGACTGAAGCGCGTGGTCTTGTTATCCGACTTGAGGAACGTCGGAATCACCAGGTCCGTCTGCAATGTGGTCAGGAACTGGCCACCGTAGGGGTTGTTGAACGAATCCTGCGGCCCCAGCCCACCGTTTCGGAAACCGCGCACCGACTGGGCGCCGCCGCCAAAGAAATTATCGTACGGCGGCACATCCGTGCCCTTGCCCCAGATCGCGGTCTGGCCAATCTTGCCGTCGAGCTGCAGCACCACCTTGTCGGACAATTTCGGAATCCAGGAGCCGACACGCAGATAGCGCTCGTGCTCGATACTCGCCTTGTAATACTCAAGATCAGAGCCCGGACCCTTGATATTGAACAATATCTTGGTATCCGAACCGCGCGTCGCGAAATAGGTACGATTGCGCGTATCGCGATCGAAACCGGTACGCAGCTCATAGGTCAGTGCGCTCTTGCCATTATCGCGTACGAACTTGGCGACCTGATCGGACACCACCTGATTGCCATTCTTGTTGATGGTCGAGGCGATTTGATTGTCTTCGACCCCCAGACCGGCCCGAATGCTGGAATATTCGGTGATCGGGAAATTGAACGTGACGGCGCCGCCAATGGAGTTGAGATCGAAACTCGAGCCGGTTCGCACCAGTTGGCTGGTCTTGCGATAGAACCCGGAGATCGTGCGTGAGACGCCCTCGGGGGTGAAGTAAGGATTGGTGAAGCTGCCCGAAACACTTTTTGCATAGGAGTTGGTCTGGGCATTGAGCTGGATGGTGTCGCCCGTGCCGCGGAAGTTCGTGTGCTTCACGCCGCCATTGATCAGGAAGCCTTCCGAGTTGGAATAACCGATACCCGCGTTGATCTGCCCGGCCGCGCGTTCGGTGACGTTGTAGTCGACATCCACCAGGTCGTCGGAACCGGGCACTTTCTTGGTATTGACCTTGACGTCCTGCATGAACGGCAGGCGCGCCAGACGGGTGCGCGAGCGTTGCACCGCACGCCGCGAATACGGCGCGCCCTCGAACTGACGCATCTCGCGTCGGAGCGTCTTGTCGTTGGTCTTCGAATTGCCGCTGAAGATAATGTTGCGGACATAGGTCCGTTTCCCGGGGTTGACGTAGAAGGTCAGATCAACAGTCTTTTTCTTGTCGTTAATCTTCGTCAGCGGATCGACATTGGCGAAGGCATAACCGAAATCGGCCATGCCGGAGGTAATCGCCTTGACGGAATCCTGCACCTTCTTGCGCGAGAAGATCTGGCCATCCTTGACCTTGACCAGCCGTTGCAGCGTAGCTTCCGGCACGATCATGTCGCCGGCGAACTTGTAGTTCTTGATCTTGTACTGGGCCCCTTCATCGACGTTGATCGTAATGAAGACGTTCTTCTTGTCGGGCGACAACGACACCTGAACCGAGGTGACATTGAAACGGATATAGCCACGGTTCTGATAATAGGAATTCAGCGATTCCAGATCGCCCACCAGCTTCTCGCGCGAGTAACGATCCGGATGCTTCCAGAACGTCAGCGGGTGGGTATAGAACGGCTTGTGCGACTTCAGCTTGAACACGCTCTTGAGCTGATCATCGGAAAACTGGTGGTTACCGATGATGTTGATGTCCTTGATGGACGCGATCGGGCCTTCCTTGACCTTGATGTCGATCGCCACCCGGTTATTACCGAGGTGCTTGACGTGGGTGTGGATCTTCACGCTGTAGTAGCCGTTGGCGTAGTACTGGCGTCGCAGCTCCTGCTGCAGCGAGTCCAGCAGCGAACGCTTGTACAGCTCGCCCTGCGCCAGCCCCTGCTTCTTGAGGGCCTTCTTGAGCTTCTTGCCGCCGATCGCCTTGTTGCCCTCGATCTTGAAGCTGGCGATCTCCGGTCGCTCGGACACATTCACGATCAGGGTGTTGCCACGCCGGTCCAGGGCCACGTTCTGGAACAGGCCCGAGTCATAAAGCGCGCGAATCGACTGCTGCGCGCGCGCCTCGGTCATCTGGTCACCGACCGAGACCGGCAGATAGGTCAGGACCGTGCCCGGCTCCAGCCGCTGCACGCCCTCGACCTTGATATTGCCGATCTGGAAGTCATACGACTGCGCCCACGCGCCTGCCGCATACATGACCAAGAGCGCGCCTGCCGCACGCTTCACCACTCCATTCATAATTGAGCTCCGCTACCCGAGCAAGCGCAGGATATCGTTATAGAAAGCCAAGGCCATCAACATCAGCAACGCGACCATGCCCGCCTGCTGGCCCGCGGCCTGAACGGCCTCGGATAGGGGCCGCCCCCGAATCCATTCGATCGCATAATACAGAAGATGCCCCCCGTCTAACACCGGGATTGGCAACAGGTTTATGAGCGCCAGGTTGACGCTGATGAAAGCCAGAAAACTAATGAAGGCCACCAGCCCGATCTGGGCTGTCTGGCCGGCGTAGGTGGCGATCTGAATCGGCCCCCCCACGTTATGCCAGGAAATCTGTCCCATGATCATCCGCCCGATCAGACGCACGGACAGGGCCGAGAGTTCCCAGGTCTTGTGCACCGCCGCGGGGATTGCGGCCAGTGGACCGAGCCGATGCACGGTCTGCATCGATTGCCATGCGGCCGGGTCCACCGTAATGGCGGCACCGAGATGCCCGATCTGCCCGCCCTTGGCGGTCTTGCGCTGGGCCAGCCGGATATGAATCTCCTGCGTGCGCCCATCACGACGGATCTTCATGTTCACGCGCTGGCCCGGGTGCGCACGTACCGCATCCACGAGTGCCTGCGGCGAATCCACCGGCTGGCCGTCAACCGACAGCACGGCGTCGCCCCGCGCCAGGGTCGAGCGGGAAGCCGGCGAGCCGGGCTCAATCTGGCCGATGCGAGGCGTCGCCGGCGGCTGATACAGCGTCAACCCCACCTGTTTGAACAATTTCTCCGGATCGCTCGGGGCGTGAGTCAGATCGAGCGTGAGCCGCCGTGTCGTGCCCTCGGGGGTTTTCACGGTGACCTGGACCGGCTTGCCATCCAGCCCGCGTTCGATCAGCGCCAAACGCAGACCCTGCCAGTCGTCGATCGACTGGCCGGCCAATGCGACCACGCGATCCTTGACGTGGAATCCGGCGCGCGCCGCAGGCGTGCCGACCTCCGGCGTGCCCAGGATCGGCTTGACGCCGGGCACGCCCAGCAACAGCACCAGCCAATAGGCGGCGATGGCGAACAGGATGTTCACACCGGGGCCCGCCGCGACGATTGCGATCCGGCGCCAGGGATGCACGCGATTGAACGCGTAGCGCTTCTCGGCGTCGGCCACGGGCGCCTCGCGCTCGTCCAGCATCTTCACGTAGCCGCCCAGTGGAATCGCGGCCAGCCAGTACTCGATGCCGGTCTTGCGGCTGGTCCAGCCGACGATCTTGCGACCGAAACCGATCGAATAGCGCAGCACACGCACGCCGAGACGGCGTGCCACCCAGTAATGACCGAACTCGTGGATCGAAACCAGGATGCCAATGGCAACGGCGAAGGCCGCGGCCGAGATCAACCCCTGCGTCATGGGCTAACACCCCGCCAGTGATTGCAGGCAGGCACACCGGGACAAGCCATACCGTCGGTCTTCGTAACGCATCCTACCCCTGATCAACCGCTGAGACGGTGTGGATAATTGTCTGGCGCCGCGGTCAAGCCGCCAGCAGCACCAAGTGCAGGCCGATGACAAACCACGGGGCGGCCGCAAGCATGCTGTCGAGGCGATCGAGCACCCCGCCATGGCCCGGAAACAGACGCCCGCTGTCTTTCACGCCGGCCGAGCGCTTGAACATGCTGATGGTCAGATCGCCCACGATCGAAATCGTCGCGATCCAAGCCCCGAGCAACGCCACGCCGAGTGTACGCCAGCCGTCCAGCCCCAGCACTAACGCGCCGAGCGCGCCGAGGATCATTGCCGTCGCCAGCCCACCGGCGGCGCCCTCGATCGTCTTGCCGGGGCTGACACGCGGCACCAGCTTGTGCCGCCCGAGCGTGCGCCCCGCCACATAAGCGCCGGTGTCGGCACCCCAGATCATCAGACACAGCAGCAACACCAGCAACGGCCCCTGATCGGCCTGGTCGATGTACGCAACCGCCACCACCGGCGCGGCCAGCACGATCAGGCCGACCACGAGCGCCACTGGTCGCCGGCCGAGCGTGGCATGCCAGCGCGCCGGAAACCGGACCACGAGCCCGATCGCGCCCACCCAGAAAACAGCCGCCAGCCCGAGGACCAGGCCATCGGAAGATACCGGGCCGTCCGCCTCGCTCAGACCGAGCGCCAGCGCCATGACAACCGCGGCTGCGACCACGAATACGGCTCGCCCGCGCATCGCCAGCCCGGCCAGCGCCGCCCACTCGCAGGCGCCGGCCAGCATCAGCGCGCCCACCGCCACCGCCAGGCCCATGGGCGGCAGAAACAGAATCGCGAGTACCGCCAGCGGCAGTGCCACCGCGGCCGTGAGAACCCGGGTGCCGAGCATGCCTCAGCGCTGGGCCGCTGGCGCCGCAAGACTGCCGAAACGTCGGTTGCGGCCGCTGTACCAGTCGAGTGCGTCGTAGAGTTGCTCCGGGCCGAAGTCGGGCCAGAGCACGTCCGTGAAATAAAGCTCGCTGTAGGCCAGGTCCCACAGCAGGAAATTGCTGATGCGCCGCTCACCGCCGGTGCGGATGAACAGGTCCGGTGGGCCGAACGGGCCCAGACTCAAACCCCGGTTGAAATACTCTTCGGTGATCGAGTCGGCGTCGATTTCGCCCCGGCCGCAGGCACGGGCCAGGTCGCGGGCCCGCTCGACGATGTCCCAGCGACCGCCATAGTCCACGGCAATCAACAATTGCAGGCCGGTATTGCCGGCCGTGCGCTGTTCGGCCGACTGCATTTCGTTGGCCAGCGCCGCGGAAAACCGTGTTCGATTGCCGATGAAGTGCATGCAGACATTGTTGGCATCCAGCGACGCCAGCTCCTTGCGGATGGTGCGTCGCAACAGATCCATGAGCAGACGAACCTCGGGCCGCGGACGCTTCCAGTTCTCGCTGGAAAAGGCGAACAGCGTGAGCGCCCCCACGCCGGCCTTCGACGCCGTCTCCACGATCTCGTGCGCGATCTTGGCGCCGGCCCGGTGCCCGGCCGCTCGCGGCAGCCCGCGCCGGCTGGCCCAGCGACCGTTGCCGTCCATGACCACGGCCACATGTTCTGGAGTGCTCATCTGCCGCGCGCCGATCAGACCGTCATCAGTTCCTGCTCCTTCTCCTGGAGCAGGCTGTCGATATGCTCGATATGCTGATCGGTCAGCTTCTGGATACGGACCTCGCCGTCGTGCTGGTCGTCTTCCGTGATCTCTTTTTCCTTGACCAGTTCCTTCAGGTCCGCGTTGGCATCGCGGCGTACGTTGCGCACGGCGACCCGGGCGTCCTCGGCCTCCTGCCGGATTACCTTGACCAGATCGCGGCGCCGCTCCTCGGTCAGCGGCGGCAGCACGACCCGGATGACCTGGCCGGCGGTGGACGGGTTGAGGCCCAGATCAGCGGTCATGATCGCCTTTTCGATCTTCTGCACCATGGTCTTTTCATAGGGCATGATGGAAAGGGTGCGGGCATCCTCGGTGGCCACGTTGGCGGCCTGATTCAACGGCACTTCGACACCGTAGTAATCGACCGTCACGTGATCGAGCAGGCTGGTGCTGGCGCGGCCGGTGCGTATCTTGGAGAAGTTATCACGCATGACGCTGATGGTCTTCGCCATGCGTTTGTTGGCGTCGTCGTGGATATCGTCGATCATCGATTGGCTCTCGTCGTATTGTTATCGACCAGGGTACCGACGTCCTCGGCCCCCCGGGCGATGCGCATCAAGTCGCCCGGCCGATTGATGTCGAACACCCGCAATGGCATGCCATTGTCGCGGCACAACACGATCGCGGTGGTATCCATCACGGCCAGGCGCTGGTCTATGACTTCATCGTAAGTCAAATGGGTATAGCGAAGCGCATTGTCGTCGGTAAACGGGTCTGCGCTGTAAATACCATCGACCTTGGTCGCCTTCAACATGAGATCGGCATTGATCTCGATCGCACGCAGGCTGGCCGCCGAATCGGTGGTGAAGAACGGGTTGCCGGTACCGGCGGCGAAGATCACCACACGCCCCTTCTCCAGATGGCGGATCGCACGTCGGCGAATATAATCCTCACACACCTGATTGATCCGGACCGCCGACATGACGCGGGCATTCAACCCGGCGTGCTCGACCGCATCCTGCAGCGCAAGCGCGTTGATGACGGTGGCCAGCATGCCCATCTGATCACCGGTGACCCGGTCCATCCCGCGCCCCGCCAGGCCGATGCCGCGAAATATATTGCCGCCGCCGACAACCAGGGCGACCTGTACCCGCGCCTCGACCAGTTCGCGAATCTCCATCGCGAGGCGCTCGACCACTTCCGCCGCAATACCGAAATCCGCGCCCCCCATCAAGGCCTCACCACTGAGCTTGAGCAGGATGCGGCGGTAGCTCGGCGTCGGTTTGTCGGTCATGGGCGGATTGTCCTGGTCGGTCGCGTTCAAACCGGCGAATTATGTCACAACGCGGCGAACAACCCGCAGTGACACCGAGCAAAAAAAAGCCGGCCGCCCCATGGCAACCGGCTTGTCGGCTGGCGCGATCAGGCCGTCTTTTCGGCCTGTGCGCGAACTTCGGCCGCGAAGTCCTCTTCTTTCTTCTCTATACCCTCGCCCACTTCAAGGCGGGCGTACGACTCGATCTTCGCGCCGCGCTGGGATACCAGCTTCTCGACCGTCAGGTCGGGATCCTTGACGAAGGGCTGCCCCATCAGCGTGATCTCACCGAGGAACTTCCTCAGCCGCCCCTCGACCATCTTCTCGATGATCTCCTCCGGCTTGCCGGAATCGCGGGCTTGCGCCATCAGAATTTCCTTCTCGGCGTTGCGACGCTCTTCGGGCACATCCTCGGTGGAAAGATGTGCCGGCGCCGAAGCCGCCACGTGCATCGCCAGGTCGCGCAGCAGCTCGTCGTCGCCGCCGGACACGGCCACCGCGGAGGCGATGCGCGCCCCGTGCGAATACACATCGATGCGACCTTCGGCAGCGTCGACCCGCTCGAACCGGCGCACCGTGATCTTCTCGCCGAGCTTGGAAATCAGGGCGCGCCGCTTGTCCTCGACGGTCTCGCCGCCCAGGTCCATATCACCCAGCGCGTTCACATCCGCGGGCTGCTTTTCGAGCACCAGCCGGGCGACCTGATCGGCGAATTCGATGAACGCTTCGTTCTTGCCCACGAAGTCGGTTTCGCAGTTCACCTCGACCAACACCGCCGCGGTGTCGTCGGCCGAGGTGGCACTTGCAATGCGGCCCTCGGCCGCCACGCGGCCTGCCTTCTTGTCGGCCTTGGCGAGCCCCTCACGGCGCATGTTCTCGGCCGCGGCGTCGATATCGCCGTCGGTCGCCTGCAGCGCCTTCTTGCACTCCATCATGCCGGCGCCGGTACGCTCGCGCAGTTCCTTGACCAGGGAGGCACTGATTGCCATGTCGATTCTCCAGAAATTCGGTCGTTGTTAATCCGTCAACGCGGCAGCCGGCCACGCCGGCTGCCTTGAGTGCCGTGCGGCGGGCAGGCCTACTGATCCGCCTTGTTCGGATCGGCCTTGGCAGGCTCTTCGGCCGGCACCGAGGCGACGTCGCCCAACGCCGCGGTCGCCCGCGGCTCGGCCTCGCCCTGCGATTCCTGGATGACCGTGTTCTGGGTCACCTTGCTCGCCTCCTGGGCTTCGGCCGGCTTGCCCGGCTCGTGTGCCTGGCCGTCCGCCTGCGTCTCGACGAGGTTTTCCTCCTCGCCCGAGAAATCGCCCTTGCTGCCACGGCCGGCGAGCACGGCGTCGGCCACCATCTCGCTGTAGATACGAATCGCGCGGATGGCATCGTCGTTACCCGGAATGACGACATCGATGCCTTCGGGCGAGCAATTGGTGTCGACCACGGCCACGACCGGGATACCCAGCTTGCGCGCTTCGTCGATCGCGATCTTCTCGAAGCCGACGTCGATCACGAACAACGCATCCGGCAAGCTGGTCATTTCCTTGATGCCGCCGATCGAACGTTCAAGCTTGTCACGCTCGCGGTACAGATCCAGGCCTTCGCGCTTGTTGAGCTTGCGGATCGAGCCGTCCTCGATCATCTTCTCGAGATCGTGCAGGCGCTGGATCGAGTTCTTGACCGTCTTGAAGTTGGTCAGCATGCCGCCGAGCCAGCGGTAGTTGACGAACGGCATGCCGGCACGCTGCGCCTGCTTGCCAATCGCCTCGCGCGCAGCGCGCTTGGTGCCGACAAACATGATGCTGCCGCCGTTGGCCGACAGACGGCTGATATAATTATAGGCATCCTTGATCAGCGGCAGGGTCTGCTCAAGGTTGATGATATGAATCTTGTTGCGGTGACCGAAGATGTAAGGCGACATCTTCGGGTTCCAGTAGCGCGTGCGATGACCAAAGTGCACGCCTGCTTCCAGCAGCTGACGCATGCTGATTTCGCTCATAGGTTTTCTCCGGGTTGAGCCTCCGCGCATCCCATGGAACAACCCCGGCCCGGAATGGGCAAGAGGCACCCTGAACCATGTGTCGATACGCGTGTGTATTTCGAAAAATTCGGGCGATGAAAACGCCGCCCGAACGCTGCGGATTGCCGCGAACGCGAGCGGTTTATACCATAGCGGCCCTTCACAGGCCACCGTCGCGCCCGCGCGACGTTGTCATTCTGCCACCGGCAAGGATCGAACGCGATGAGCGCGACAATCAAGACGCCCGAGGAACAGGACAAGATGCGCGAGGCCGGTCGGCTGGCCGCGCAGGTGCTCGACATGATCGGCGCTTACGTCAAACCCGGGGTGACCACCGACGAACTCAACACCATCTGCCATGAATACATGGTGGATGAACTCGGCACCACGCCCGCCCCGCTGAACTACAACGGCTTTCCGAAGTCTGTCTGTACGTCGATCAACCACGTGGTCTGCCACGGCATTCCGGGCGACAAGAAGCTCAAGAAAGGCGATGCGGTCAATATCGACGTGACGTTGATCAAGGATGGCTTCCACGGCGACAGTTCGCGCATGTATTTCGCCGGCGAGCCGTCGATCAAGGCGAAACGCCTCTCCGACGTCGCCGAGAAAGCCATGTACATCGGCATCGAACAGGTCAAACCGGGCGCCACGCTCGGCGACATCGGCGCGGCGATTCAGCAATACGTCGAATCCGAGCGCTGTTCGGTGGTACGCGAGTACTGCGGGCACGGCATCGGACGCGGTTTTCACGAGGAGCCGCAGGTGCTGCATTACGGCAAGCCCGGCAGCGGCATGCGGCTGGCGGCCGGCATGACCTTCACCATCGAGCCCATGGTCAACGCCGGCAAGCGCCACGTGAAGATGCTGCCCGACGGCTGGACCGTGGTGACCAAGGATCACTCCCTGTCCGCCCAATGGGAGCACACACTCCTGGTCACGGACACCGGCGTCGAGATTCTCACGCCGAGCCAGCTCGTCACCGCCTGAGATGACGTCCAACCTGCCCGTTGAAGAACTCGAGTCGGTCGGGCTGACCGACTGGGATGGCTTTCTCGATCGTGTCTGGGCACTCGACATCGGCGACGCCAAATCCGTGCGCGCCGCGCTCGACGAGGGTCAGCAATACATCGCCGACGCGTTCCGGCACGGCGAATCCATCACGCGGCTGGTTCGTGCACGCTGCGAAGTCGTGGACGCGGTGCTGGTGCACGCCTGGCGCGAGCTGGTCGCGACCGACAGCGCCTGCCTGGTGGCCGTCGGCGGCTATGGCCGCAACGAATTGCTGCCGCAATCCGATATCGACCTGCTGGTGCTGTATCAGCATAATCGGCTGGACACGGTGGCCCCTGCGCTGGAAGGCTTTCTGACCTACCTCTGGGACCTGGGCCTGGAAATCGGGCACAGCGTACGCTCGCCGACCGACTGCGCCGAACTGGCGGCCGACGACATCACCATCATGACGAACCTGATGGAATCGCGCGTGCTGGTGGGCGACCCGGCCCTGTTCGCGCGGATGCGGGCCGCGACGTCGGCCGAATACGTCTGGTCGTCGGCCGATTTCTTCAATGCCAAGATCGCGGAACAGGCGGCGCGCCACGCGCGTTACGACGAGACCGCCTACAAGCTCGAACCCAACGTCAAGGAATCCCCCGGCGGGCTGCGCGATATCCAGACCATCGCCTGGGTGGCCAAGCGTCAGTTCGCCGCACATACGCTGGATGGTCTGGTCGACTACGGCTTCCTCAGCCGGCGCGAGTTCTCCGAACTGCATCGCGGCCAGGCCTTTCTCTGGCGGGTGCGCTTCGCGCTGCACATGCTCACCGGGCGTAACGAGAACCGCCTGCTGTTCGACCATCAAATTCAGATCGCGGATCTGCTCGGCTACCAAGACGCTGAAAACACCCTGGCGGTCGAGCGCTTCATGCAGGTTTACTATCGCAATATCAAGGCGCTATCCGCGCTTAATGATGTTCTGCTTCAGCTTTTTTCCGAGGCGATCCTGCATGCCACCGAGGACGAGCGTCCCAAGCCGATCAACGATCGCTTTCAGGCGCGCCACGGTTTCATCGAGGTCACCCATGACAAGGTCTTTGTGCAGACGCCGAGCGCGCTGCTGGAAATCTTCTACCTCATGGAAACCCGGCCCGGCCTGAACGGGATTCGTGCCCGCACCCTTCGGCTGATGCGCCGGGATCGTCGCCTGATCGACGATAACTTCCGCAATTCAATTCATTGCCGCCGGCTCTTTACGGAAATCCTGCGCCAGCGCAGCGGTGTCACCCGGGCCCTGCGCCGCATGAATCGCTATGGCATTCTCGGGCGTTACCTGCCGAAGTTCGGCCAGATTATCGGCCGCATGCAGTACGACCTGTTCCATACGCTGACCGTGGATGAACACACACTGTTCGTGATCCGCAACATGCGACGGCTGGCGATCCCGCGCTTCAACGACGAAATGCCGTTCGCCAGCGAGCTGATGCAGGCACTCAACAAGCCGCAGATTCTCTACATTGCCGGCCTGATGCACGACATCGCCAAGGGCCGTGGCGGCGATCATTCGGAACTGGGCGCCGAGGATGCGCGCGAGTTCTGCAATGCCCACGGTATTTCCTCCGACGACACGGATCTGGTCTGCTGGCTGGTGCGCCGCCATTTGCTGATGTCGATGACCGCCCAGCGCCGGGACATCAACGATGTACAGGTGGTCAACGAATTCGCGCGCGAAGTCCGCTCGCGCGAACGCCTGGACCGCCTGTTTTTGCTCACCATCTGCGATATCCGGGCGACCAATCCGGACCTGTGGAATTCGTGGAAGGAAAGCCTGCTCACCGATCTGTACAACAACACGCGACGGGCGCTCGAGCGCGGCCTGGACGACCCGCTTGACCGCGACGAATTGATCGCGGAAACACGCAGCGCCGCCGCTGCGATGCTCACCCGGGCCGGCGTCAACACGCCGCACTTCAAGAACCTCTGGTCGCGTTTCGACCCGGAATACTTCCTGCGCCACAGCCCCGACGAGATCGCCCGCCAGACCCGGGCGATCATCACCCACGGCGATGACCAAACCCCGCTGGTGTCGATTTCGGAGATTCCCGAGCAGGGCACGACATTGTTCGTCTACACCCGCGATCGCGATTATCTGTTCGGCGTGACCACCGGCGTACTGGCCCAACTCGGCCTGTCGGTCATGGATGCGCGGATCAATACCACCAGCGACGATTACACGCTGGATACCTACGTGATTGCCGAGAACGACGGCCACCCGGTCGAGGATGCCTACCGCCGCGGCGAGGTCGAAGCCGCGCTGGTTCAGGCCATCGCCGACCCCAGGGTCGAGAGCATCGACGTGACCCGCCGCCAGGGACGCCGCAACCAGTACTTCAACGTGCCCACGCAGATCTACTTCACACAGGCGACCGAGCGCGACTGCACTGTGATGGAGATCATGACCGCCGACCGCCCGGGTTTGCTGTCAATCATCGGTGATGTCTTCCACCGCTGCGGCATCCTGCTGGAAACCGCCAAGATCGCGACCATCGGCGAGCGTGCCGAGGATGTGTTCTTCATCACCGACCGCCAGCAGACCGCCATTCGCGACGACGACATATTGCGGGAACTGCGCACCGTGATGACGGCTGAACTCGATCAGTCCGACAACTGAGCGGCGGCGACGGCCGTGAGGCAACGGGTTGCCGGCGGGCCGCGAAGCGCGTCGTACCCGCCGGCGAGCGCCCGCGTCAGGTCTGGATGTACGCCACGTGGGTGCGGGTGTACTCGTACAAGCCGTGCTTGCCGTCGGCGCCGCCGATACCGGACTTGCCGGTGCCGGCGTGGAAGCCCTGCATGGCCTCGAAGTTCTCGCGGTTGACGTAGGTTTCGCCGTATTCGAGTTCGCGGCAGGCCTTGAGCGCGGCGTTGAGGTCGCGGGTATAGATCGACGAGGTCAGCCCGTAATCCGAGTGATTGGCCAGGGCGATCGCTTCGTCGAGATCGTCGACCACCTGGATCGGCAGCACCGGCCCGAAGATCTCGTCCCGCATCACCTCCATCTCGGGCGTGCAGGCCGCGAGCACGGTCGGCTCGTAGTGGAAACCCTGGCCGATATCGGCGACCTGCCCGCCGGTGAGCACCTCGGCCCCGGCCTGCCTGGCTGATGCCACCATGGCGGCCACCTTGTCCAGGCCGGCCTGATTGATCAACGGCCCCATGTCCACCGAGGCGTCGGCGCCGGGGTCGCCGTAGGTGGTCGCCTGCATCGCTTGGGCGATGCGCTGCTGAAAGGCCTCAGCCACGCCGCGCTGGACATAGACCCGCTCGGCACAGTTGCAGACCTGGCCGGTGTTGATCACCCGCGAATCCTTGATCGCTTTCACCGCCAGATCGAGATCGGCGTCGTCGAGGACGATCGCCGGCGCCTTGCCGCCGAGCTCGAGGTTGACCTGGGTGATGTGGTCGGCGGCGTTGTGCATGATCGCCGAGCCGGTGGCGACACTGCCGGTGAAACTGATCATGTCGATGTCGCGATGGGCGCTCAGCGCGCTGCCGGTGGTCGCCCCGCCGCCGGAGACGACGTTGAACACGCCCTTCGGCAAATCGAGGGTATCGAGCAACTTCGCGAACTCGAAACAGTTGTTGGGCGTTTCCTCGCTCGGCTTGATGACGATGGTGTTGCCGGTCACCAGCGCCGGCGCCATCTTGCGCGCGATCAGAAAGAACGGGAAGTTCCACGGCAGAATGCCGGCCACCACGCCGAGCGGCTTGCGAAACAAAAACATATGCTCGCCCGGGCGATCGCTTTCGATGATCTCGCCTTCGATGCGGCGTGCCCACTGGCCCATGTAATCGAGATATTCGGCGGTGAAGTTCACCTCCACCTCGGCCAGACCCGCCACCTTGCCCTGCTCGGCGACGATCACGGCCGCGAGATCGTCCACGTTGGCGCGGATTTTGTCGGCGAGCCTGTGCAGATAGCCCGCGCGCTCGATCGCCGGCCGGGCGGCCCAGGCCTTCTGGGCGCCACGGGCGGCCTCGACCGCGCGCTGGACGTCGTTGGCATCCGATTCCGGCACCCGCGACAACAACGCCCCGGTCGCCGGGTTGCGGTTCTCGCGGGTCTCGCCGGACGCCGACGGCGCGAACGCGCCGCCGATATAGTTCTGATAAGTCGTCACGTCGCTCATCTCGGTCTCCTGGCGGGTGAGTGCGGGGCAACGCCCCGCTCCGGATCAATAGGTGGCGCGTTCGGCGGCCGGCAAGCCGTCGCGATGGCGGGCGGCGTTGGCATCGGCGGCGCGCTTGAGCATGACCACGTCGAGCCCGGTGGCAATGAAATCGAAACCGGCCTCGCGATAACGGTGGCTATCGGACTCGGCCGGCGCCAGAATGCCCGCCGCCTTGCCGGCGGCGTGCGTCGCTTCGAGCACGCGCCGGATCGCGCCCTGCACGTCGTCGTGGCCCGGGTTGCCGAGATGGCCCATGTTCGTGGATAAATCGGCCGGGCCGACGAACACGGCGTCCACACCCTCGGTGTTGGCAATCGCCTCGACATTCTCGACCCCGGCCGGCGATTCAACCTGCGTGATCAGACACAGCGATTCGGCCGCACGGGTGGCGTAGTCGGGCACCGACCCCCAGCGGTCGGCCCGGATCACGCCCGCCCCCATGCCGCGGAAGCCGCCCGGGGCATAGCGCATCGCCGCCACCAGCGCGGCCGCCTGGGCGCCGGTCTCGACCATCGGCACCATGAGCGTGCGCGTGCCGATATCCAGCAGCTGCTTGATCAGCGCCGGATCGTGATTGACCGCGCGCACGATCGCCGCCGCCGGCCAGGGCTCGATCGCCCGCAGCTGATCGAGAATGGTCACCACCGTATTCGGTGCGTGCTCGCCGTCGATGAGCAGCCAGTCGAAACCGGCGGTGGCGACGATCTCGGCGCTGTAGGCATTGGCCAGACCCAGCCAGCAACCATAGAGCGGCGCCTCGGCCAGTTTGGATTTGAACGCGTTGGCAGGAAGTTCCATGGCGTGTTCCGTAAACGTGATGTGGGTCACTGCAGGTTGACGTACAGCCCGCCATCAACCAACAACGCGGCACCGGTGACGTACTTGGCCAGATCGGAGGCAAGGAACACCGCGGGCCCGCCCATGTCGTCCGGCGCGCCCAACCGGCCGAGCGGCGTACGCAAGATCATGTAATCGCGCTTGGTCGCATCCGACAGATCCTCGCGATTGATATCGGTTTCGATCGTGCCTGGCAGCAGCGCGTTGCAGCGGATGCCGTCCGGGCCGAGCGCGATCGCGGTGGACTGCATCAACGACAGCACACCGGCCTTGGTCGGCGTGTAGTGCGTCTGCATGCCGCCGCCAACCAGCGCCGAAATCGAGCTGACCGCGATGATGGCCCCGCCCTGGCCCTGCTCCACCATCCGGTTGGCCGCCGCCTGCACCGCGAAGAAGGCACCGTTCAGGTTCACCTCCACAGTCTTGAGATAGGTCTCGCGCGGCATGTCCAGAAACGAATGAAACGGACAAATGCCGGCGTTGTTGATGAATACATCCAGCCGGCCGAAGGCATTGACCGCGGTTTCGACCAGCGCCGCGCCCGTCTCCGGATGCTCGGCCGCTGCGGCGACCCAGGCCGCCCTGACGCCGTACGCCTCGATCTCGGCAGCGGTCGCCGCGAGTATTTCGCGCTCGGCGGCCGTGTCCTCGGCGCTGATCGCGACGTTCGCGCCGTGCTCGGCACAGGCCAGCGCAATGCCGCGGCCGATGCCGCGCGAGCCGCCGGTCACGAAAATGTTCTTCCCTTCGAGCAGCATCAGGCCTTCTCCTGGCCCGGCAAGCGATACAGCCGCCGTGCATTGTCCGCGAATAGCGCCTGCTTTACGGCAGCCCCCGCGTCCGCCAGCACATCGGCATAGGCATGCCAGATCGCCGCATAGCCGGCATAGAGACCGTCCACCGGATAGTTCGAGGCGAACAGGCAGCGCTCGACACCAAAGGCATCGATGCCCTCCAGAATCAGCGGGCGAATCGAGCCCAGCGTCCAGTCATGATCGAGCATGCCGAAGCCGGACAGCTTGAGCGCCACATTGGGCAGCCCGGCGAGCCGGCGCAGGCCGTCGCGCCAGGCCCGCCAGCCGGCCACGCCGGCGCGGTCGACGTACATGCCGGCGTGGTTGATCAGGAACGTCACGTCCGGATGCTCGGCCGCCAGCAGTGCCGCCGCCGGCATCTGGTGCGGATAAATCTGCAGATCGAAAGACAGGCCGAACTCGGCCAGCAACGCGAAGTTCGCCCGCCATTGCGGCTCGCGCATATAGTGCCGGCCGACGTAATCGAACAGCGGATCGGCGTGTACGTTCAGAATCTGGCGCACGCCGCGGACGCGGTTCGACGCGGCGATCTGGCGTTCGAGCACGTCGCGCGCCTCCGGTTGCGACAGATCGGCGCCAATCACCAGCGCGCTCGGCAGATCGCCCGCGCCACCCGAGCCCGGCAAGCCCGCGAGCCATTCGGTCTCGCGCGCCGGGTCCAGCGCATCGGCCTCGACATGCACCGCGGCCGCGATCTCGATATCGCCGGCAGCCGCCAACAGATCGGCCGGACCGAAATCATGTGCCATCGGCGCATAATCGCCGAGCAGATTCGGCCGCGGATGTTCCAGCCACGGCTGGTTGCCCTGGCCGATTTTCCAGAAATGGACATGGGCGTCGACAATCTCCATGGAGGTCTCCTCGCTCGACACGCCCCGACTAACCGCCGGCTCGATCTGCGCGCTCGGCCTCGATGGCCTCGAGCGAACGCCCGCCGGTATCCGGCGCGAAGATCGTGCCCACGACGCCACTGATCGCTAGCACGGTGGCCAGAATGCTGGCCAGCACCGTGATGCCACCGGCGGCGATCATCGGCACGAACAGGCTCCAGACGCCGACAATGATCCGCATGACCCCGAAATTGAAGCCTTGGGCGGTGCTTCGGAGCATCGTGGGAAAAAGCTCCGAGGCCCACACCCGAACAAACGGCCATTGCGCGACGCCCTGTCCGACCCCGAACAACACCACGTTGCTGATCACCACCCAGCTGTTCGAAATCGGAAAAACCAGCAGGAGCACGAAGGCGATCACCTGCAGCGCGGCGCCGGTGCCGAACATCAGTCGCCGGTTTATACGATCGCCGAAAGGAATAAAGATGATCCCCAGTGAGAGCATGGCCGAGATGAACCAAGCCCCTTCAACCGCCACGCTCGCCACCTGACTGGTGTTACCCAGAGAACGTAATATGTAGGGAAAAAAGAACCCGTAGGTGCCGGCTGCAATTTGCCAGAACGTAAACACGACGAACAGAAACGCCAATGCCCGTGCGTTGGCACCGGAAAAAAGCGATTTGAGACGACCGAGCTGAAACACGCTCGCGCGCTCATCGTCCACGTCATCGGATGCCCTTGCCGCTTCCCAGCGCTCGGATTCCACCATCCCGCGCCGGAAATACCAGGTTACGAGGGCAACGATCACCAGATGCGCGAACAGAATACGGATACCGAGCAAACCGAGCGGCGACAACACCAGCGCGAGACACAGGGTGACGACGGGACCGATGTACCAAAACAAATTGGTCATGCCCACGAGCTTGCGACGTGCCTGGTGTGGCGCGAACTCAGCGATCAATGACCAAGACGTCGGCAGATCGGCCCCGACCGCGATGCCAACGAGAAAATAACCGATCGCCAGCATGGGCAGATTCATTGCGAATACCAGCCACAACCCGCCAAATGCATAGAGCAGCAAGTCGTATTGGTAGACCCGCTTACGCCCCAGGCGATCGCCGAGCCAACCTCCGATTAGGCCCCCGATACCGGCGGAAATCGCATTCGAACTGATCGCACCCAGAAAGCCGACCGTGGTGTGGGTCAGGTGAAAGGCATTGGCCCACATCGACAACCCCGCACCACCGGCCACGATAGAGCCGGCGTCGATGTAGTCCGCCATTGAGGCCATAATCGTCCAGCGCCAGTGCTGGCCGGTGGTCCGCTGTTCAGGCCCGCCCCCGCTGTCCGCATCGATCCCAGGTTCAGTCATTGCCCGCCCTCCTCAGCGTTGGCTGCCGGCATGACGAAGACCGGCGTAAGATCCTCGGTTACCGGGGCATTGTCGTGCCGTGTCTCCATCAGATCAGCCATCGCATCCCACCAACGCCGCATGACCGGCAGCTCGGGCAGCGCGTCAACGGTATGCCCGTCGGCGAGCCACATCACCGCGAGCAAGCGATGACTGCGTTCGTTGACGAAGATTCGATAGTCGAGCACGCCGGCGGCATGCAGCGCATCGACCAGCTCCGGCCAGATCGCGTCGTGGCGACGCCGGTACTCGGCGACCCGGCCCGGGTGGCGCTGCATTTCGAAGGCACGAACCGGCATGGCTTCAGTGCTCATAGGGCCGCGCCAGATCGGCGTCGGCGGCGATGGTCACACCAAAGCCCGGCTTATCCAGCGCCGAGGCCCTGATGCGCCCGTTCTCCGGCACCGGCTCGCCTTCCAGCAGGGGCGTGAACATGGGCACCACCTCGTCGGCCGCGGGCGCCATCATCAGGAATTCCGAGAACGGGCTGTTATGCCGGGTAATCACGAAGTGGTAGCTGTAGACCGACGAGCCGTGCGGAATCACCAGTTTCTGGTGCGCATCGGCCAGTGCCGAGATCTTGATCAGCTCGGTGATGCCGCCGCACCAGCCGACATCCGGCTGGATCACGTCGCAGCATTCCATTTCCAGCAACATGCGAAAGCCCCAACGCGTGGCCTCGTGCTCGCCGGTATTCACCCACATGCCGACCGGCACGTTGCGGCGCAGCTCGGCATAGCCCCAGTAGTCGTCCGGCGGCAGCGCCTCCTCGATCCATTTCAGGCCGTATTCGGCGGCGCCATGCGCCAGGCGAGTGGCGTATTCGACGTTCAGACTCATCCAGCAATCGAACATCAGCCAGAAATCGTCGCCGACGCGACTGCGCATATCAGCCAGTTGTTCGAGATTCGCCTTCAGGCCGGCGTCGAATTCGGCCGGGCTGTGCTTTAGCGGCAGCTTGCCGCCGATGAAGCCCATGTCCCTGGCCAGATCGGGCCGCGCGCCGGTGGCATAGAAAATCAGTTCGTCGCGCACCGGTCCGCCGAGCATGGCGTGCACCGGCTCGCCGCGCACCTTGCCGAGCAGATCCCACAGCGCCAGATCCACACCGGAGATGGTGTTCAGCACGATGCCCTTGCGGCCGTAGAACAGCGTGGCGTGGAACATCTGGTCCCACATCAGTTCGATGTCGGTGACCTTCTGGCCTTCGATGAAGCGCGCCAGATGTTTTTCGACGATGAAGGCACCGATTTCGCCGGCGGTGGTCACCCCGACCCCCACCGAGCCGTCCGAGGCCTCGACCTCGACCACCAGCGTACCCAGCACGTTGAGCCCGAAGCTGCGGCGTTTGGCCCGATACGCCGGATACTTGCTCATCGGCGTGGAAATCTGGCTGTCGATCCAATGGCCTTCGCCCTGGTCGTGATAGTCCGCCCCGCCGCCGCGCACCGTATAGGCACGAATCTGCTTGATCGTCGGCATCGTCATCGTCCAGCTCCGGTGTTTACACCAGTCGTGTCTTGAGTCGACTACTGGAATAACAGCGGCTCGGAAGCCGAGACCAATACGGCCCACACGCAACCCGATACGATTTTTTTATCGGGCGCTAGAAATGCCGGACCTTCAGGCATTTCGGAGACGCGTATAAAGACTGCGCTCAGCGTTCATTCGACCAATGTCGAACGCGTCGTCGAGCCGATAGCATTAAGGTATTGACACTTTCCGCGTTCGACAGGTCGGCCCATGGCCCTGGTTTCCCGCACCGCCCTGCTCAATCGGCTGCGCTACAAGCACCTGCTGCTGATTCGTCTGCTCGATGAGCGCCGCAACCTGCATCGCGTGGCCGAGGCGATGAACATCTCGCAGCCGGCGGCCACCCGCATGCTGCGCGAGATCGAAATCACCTTTGACAGCGAGTTGTTCACCCGCGACGCCAAGGGGGTGGCGCCGACCCGACTCGGTGCCGTGCTGGTGTCGTTCGCCCACAACGCCCTCACGCGACTGGACCGCTGCGCCGAGGAATTGCAGCGTTATCGCACCGGCGACGGCGGCGATCTGGCGGTGGGCGCCATCATGGGCGCCGCGCCGGATCTCGTCGCCCAGGCCGTGATCGAGATGAAACAGGACCGGCCGCTGCTGCGCATTCGACTCATGGGCGAGACCAGCGACCAACTGCTGGACCTGCTCTCGCGCAGCCAGATCGACATGGCGATCGCGCGTTTTTCCTCCGCGCTCCAGCACAACGAGTTCGACTTCGAGCCACTCGGCAACGAGCGCATGATCGCCGTGGTTCGGCGCGGCCATGCCCTTGTCGGCCAGTCGGGTATCGAACTTTCCCGGTTGCTCGAGGAATGGCCGTGGCTGCTGCAACCGGTAGAAACACCCGCGCGCCAGGCGCTGGAAAAAGAACTGGAACAGCGCGGGCTGGTCTCGCCGCGCGACGTGGTCGAATGCGGCTCGATCTTCGCCGCCTTGCAGTTGGTCAAGCGCAGTGATGCGATTCTGGTGATGGCCGAATCGGTGGTCCGGGACTATCTCGATTTCGGCGTGCTCACCCGCCTCCCGATCACGCTCGGCCAGGCGCTGGCGCCGTTCGGCATCCTCACCCGCCGCGGCGAACGCCTGAGCGAAGCGGGGCATCAGTTCGCCGCCGTGGTCCGCGCACATGCCGCGTCCTGCGCCGCGCCGGCTGTCTTGCGACATGGCGACGCTGCGTCAGACGGTGATTCCACGTTAAACTCGCGCGCTTGAATTGCACCCTTGAGCGAAACGACCATGGCCGGAATACAGCAGATCATCGAGGACGCCTTCGACCACCGCGACCAACTGTCGCCGGCTTCGGCCGACCCGACCATCGTCGAGGCGGTCGAATCCGCGCTGGCCATGCTCGATGACGGCTCGGCCCGTGTCGCCGAACCCACGGCCAATGGCTGGCAGGTCAACGAATGGCTTAAGAAGGCCGTACTGGTGTCGTTCCGCCTGCGCGACAACGCGCCGATCGACGGTGGGCACACCCAGTATTTCGACAAGGTGCCGGGCAAGTACGCCGACTACGACGAGGCGGCCTTCAGGAAACAGGGCGCGCGCATCGTGCCGCCGGCCATGGTACGCCGTGGCGCGCATATCGCACCCAATGCGGTGGTGATGCCGAGCTATGTGAATATCGGCGCCTATGTCGGCGCCGGCACGATGATCGATACCTGGGCCACGGTGGGCTCCTGCGCCCAGGTCGGCGAAGGCGTGCATCTGTCCGGCGGCGCCGGGCTGGGCGGCGTGCTGGAGCCGCTGCAGGCCGCGCCGACCATCATCGAGGACGGCTGCTTCATCGGCGCGCGCTCGGAGATTGTCGAAGGCGTGCGCGTCGGCCGCGGCTCGGTGATTTCGATGGGCGTTTTCATCGGCGCCTCGACCCCGATCTACGACCGCGAAGCCGACCAAATCATCCACGGCGAAGTACCGGCCGGCTCGGTGGTCGTCGCCGGCAGCCTGCCGCGCGACAACGGGCGCTATTCCATCAACGCCGCGATCATCGTCAAGAAAGTCGATGCCTCGACCCGCGCCAAGGTCGGCGTCAACGAACTGCTGCGCAACGTCGAATAATGCGGCAGTTGTTTGGCATCAAGACCTGCGATACCTGTCGCCGCGCCCGCAAATGGCTGGATGACGCCGGCATCGATTATGCCTGGATCGATGTGCGCGAAGACGGCGTCAGCCGCGAACGCCTGGACGCCTGGCGCGAAGCGCTGGGCGACGCGGCGCTGCTCAACAAGCGCAGCAAGACCTGGCGCGATTTCGACGCCGACCAGCGTGCGGCGGCCGAGGCCGATCCGATGCCGGTGCTGCTCGCCCATCCCACGCTGATCAAGCGGCCGATCCTGGAAACGCCGCGCGAAACGCTGGCCGGATTCTCGCGGGCGCGCTACGAAAACGCGCTCACCGGCGGCAGCTGTTGATGCCGGAAACGCCCGCGCTCGATCTGGCCCGCGAATTGATCCGCCGCCCCTCGGTCACGCCCGAGGACGCCGGCTGTCAGGATCTGCTCGCCGACCGACTGGAAGCCGCCGGCTTTGCGATCCAGCGCCTGCGGTTCGGCCCGGTCGACAACCTGTGGGCCGTGGCCGGCAAATCCGGCCCCCTGCTCTGCCTGGCCGGGCACACCGATGTGGTGCCCGCCGGGCCGGCCGAACAGTGGTCGCACGATCCGTTCGCCGCCGAGATCGTCGACGGCAGGCTCTACGGCCGCGGGGCGGCCGACATGAAATCCAGCGTCGCCGCCATGGTGTGCGCGGCCGAGCGGTTTCGCGCCGAACAGCCCGGTCACCCTGGCCGCCTCGCATTCCTGTTGACCAGCGACGAGGAAGGCCCGGCCATCGACGGCACGCGGGCCGTGATGCGCTGGCTGGCAGAACGCGGCGAGCGCATCGATTTCTGTCTGCTGGGCGAGCCTTCCAGCAGCCATGAGCTGGCCGACACCATCAAGAACGGGCGTCGCGGCAGTCTCAACGCCCGCATTCGCGTGCGCGGACGGCAGGGCCACGTCGCCTATCCGCAGCGCGCCGACAACGCCCTGCACCGCCTGATCGGCCTGTTGCACGACCTCACCGCGCATCGCTGGGACGACGGCGATGCCTTCTTCCCGCCGACGTCTTTCCAGGTCTCCAATCTGCGCGCCGGCACCGGAGCCGAGAACATGATTCCCGGCGACGCCGACGCGGTATTCAACTGGCGCTTCTCGCCGTTGCAGAGCGCCGCGTCGATTCAGGCCGTCGTATGCGATTACTGCGGCCGCCGCGGCGTCGATCCCCACGCCATCGAATGGCGCCTGTCGGGCGAGCCCTTCATCACCGAGAGCGGCCCCCTGATCGATGCCGCGCGCCGTGCCATTCGCCAGTGCTGCGGCCACGACGTGACGCTTTCGACCGCCGGCGGCACGTCGGACGGCCGCTTCATCGCGCCGACCGGCGCCGAAGTCATCGAACTGGGGCCGCTGAACGCCTCGATCCATCAGATCGACGAACACATCGAGGCAGCCCATGTAGATCAGCTGGCCGGTGTCTATTACGCGCTGATCGGGGCACTGCTCGGCGGTTCGTGACCGCCCGACGGCCGGTCAGACCGTGGACAGCGGCGTCGGTCGCAGCCCGGCCATGGCCGGCCGGCCCAGCGCATCGCCGCGCTCGCCCGCGGCTTCGAGGGCGGCCCGCCATTCGTCCAGCTTCTGGTCGGCGTGACAGTAGCCACGATAGACCACATCGTCGAGCGTGTCCCAGTCGAACATGCCGATGCCTTCGACCGGCATGTGCAGCGCCAGGTCCGCACGCGCGTCGATCTCCCGGCGTTCGCGGTCACTGGACAGCGTGGCGGTGTGGAACAGAATACGGAACATGTTCAGGTGTCGCCCGGCCGCGCCGAGTGACAGCAGCGAGGTCGTGGGCGAATCGTCGGCCATTTCCACGGTCAGCGTCGACTCGCTGCTGACGTCGGAGACGATCACGTGCCCGCGCCCCATCTCGGCCATGGTGTCGAAGGGAATCGCATTGAGCAGGCCGCCATCCACCAGCAATTCGCCGCGATGGACGGTGGGCGGCGCAATGCCCGGCACGGCCATGCTCGCCGCGACCCAGGTGGCGAGTTCGCCCTCGTCGTGCACCACGGGCAGGCTGCGCGACAGGTTGGTCGACAGACAATAGAACGGGATATCCAGGTTCTCGATCAGCCGGTCGCCGAAGATCGCGCCTAGTTGCCGGCGGAATTTCTCCGCTGTGATCAACGAGATGCGCGACAGCGAATAATCATTGAGATACTTGCCGGTGACAAACGTCTCGCGCAGGCGCGCCAGCATGGTGGTGGCGTCGTCACCCATTGCGATCATGCCGGCGATGAGCGCCCCCATGCTGGTGCCGCCCACGGCATCGATCGGGATGTTCTTTTCGTGCATGGCCCGCACCAGGCCGACGTGGGCGAAGCCGCGCGCCCCGCCGCCGCCCAGCACCAGACAATTCGCCCGGCCCGAGACGAGCCGCGCGACACGCGCCATCTGGTCCGGCGGATAATCACGCGCCACGCGGTGATGAAAGCCGGCACGCGCCACCCGACGCCAGCCGAGTGCGGAATACTCATCGTCCTGGCCGTACAGCAACACGACCTCCATCGGCGCGCGCAGCGCCTGCTCCCCCAACCAAGCCAGATTGCGCGAGACAAACGGCCGCTGTTCGCCATAAGCGACAATCAGTACGCGGTCGGCCTGGCGCAGCCCGCGGCGTGTCCAGGCGTCAGGCTCGGCGCTGCCCTGATAGATCAGGTAGCGGTAGCGTTCCTCGAGCTGCGTCAGCCAGCGGGTGAGCGCCCGGTGCGACTCACCCGCGCCCAGGTCGGCCTCGGCCGTCCCATCGCCCAGCGCCGTATCCACGCGCGAGGCGTCGATACGCAATGTCGGCGCATACGCCGCCAGCGCACTGGACAACGCGCGCGAAAACCCCGCCACGTCCACCCCCGGGTGCGCCGGCACCACCGCATACGTCCGGCCGCTCTGCACGCTGTCGCGGCTGGCCATCGGCGACATGTCGCTCAGGCGATCCGCGATCAGCCGGGTCACCTGCAGCATCGCCTGCGGGTAACGTGAGACCAACGATTCGAACTGCGCGCGCGATATCCGCAGCAGCTGCGTGTCGCGCATGGCGAGGCCATCGGCGGAATGCTTCTGCTCGCGAATGATGGAGATCTCGCCCACCATCTCGCCGGCGCCAAGCTCACCCATATGCATCGACGGCCCGTCGTCACGCGGGCGGACGACACGAATGCGGCCACTGACGATCACATACAGCGCATCGCTGTCGTCGCCGGCTCGAAACAGATATTCCCCGCCCCCGATTTCCACCCACTCCGCGCGCGCGGCGATGGTGCGCAGCGCGCGGCGGTCGAGATCCCGGAACAGCGGGTTGGCGCGCAATATGGCCTGCGTATCCATAGTCTTCAGTGTATCGGCAATACCGGGGCTCGCGGTACGTGCATAAAAAAGCCCGGGCCGATCACGGCCCGGGCCACGGAAGCGCCGTTCCGACCAGCGGTCAGGCCGCGTCTTCCATGTCGGGGTTGTACTCGCCGCGCGCCGCCGCACCATTGTTGCGGGCACGCTTGAGAAACGCCCGTTGGGCCGCGGGTACGTTATCCGTCTGCCCGGCCCACGCCTTGAGCGCCGGCGTCTGCAGCGCACGACCGAACGAGAACGAAAGCGTCCAGGGTTGCGGCCCCCGGCGATTCATCGCATCCAGATGCGCCGTAGCGTCTTCATCGTCCTGCCCGCCGGAGAGGAAAACAATGCCGGGCACCGCGGCCGGCACGCAACGCCGCAGGCTTTGCAGCGTGGCGTCCGCCACCTGGTCCACCCCGGCCTGCTCGGCACAGTATTTACCCGAGACGACCATGTTGGGCTTGAGCAGCATGCCTTCCAGCAGCACACGCTGTTGTTTCAACTCGGCGAACACGGCATCGAGCACCGCCTCCGTCACCTGCTGGCAGCGTTCGATCGAGTGCTCGGCGTTCATGAGCACTTCGGGTTCGACGATCGGCACGATGCCCGCTTCCTGGCACAGCGCGGCGTAACGAGCCAGCGCATGCGCATTGACCTGAATGCAATAATCGCTCGGCCGGTTTTCCGCGATATCGATCACGCCGCGCCACTTGGCGAAACGCGCGCCCGCATCGGCATAGGTCGACAGGCGCTCGCGCAGCCCGTCGAGGCCTTCGGTGACTTTCTCCTCCGCGCTTCCCGCCAACGGCTTGGCACCCTGGTCCACCTTGATCCCGGGAATCATGCCCTTGCCGGCCAGCAATTCCGGAAAAGGCGTGCCGTCGTCGGCTTTCTGAAAGAGCGTTTCCTCGAACAGAATCACGCCGCTGATGAACTCTTCCGCGCCCGCGGTCGTGAACAGAAGATTGCGATAGGCCCGGCGGGTCTGTTCCGTCGATTCGACGTTGATACTGTCGAGTCGCTTCTTGATGGTACCGGTGGATTCGTCGGCAGCCAGCAGCCCCTTGCCGTACGTCATCAACTGACGAGCGGTGTCTATCAAAACCTGGTCTTGCATTGCGCTCTATCCTCCATAGTAGTGGTAACGGTGGTGTCGCAGCCTCTCCCGGCCACGCCACGAATACGCGCAATTTGTTGTATGGCGGAGAGGGTGGGATTCGAACCCACGAGGGGCTTGCACCCCTGCCGGTTTTCAAGACCGGTGCATTCAACCGCTCTGCCACCTCTCCCAAAAATCCATGGACCGTTGGCTGAATCGCCGGGGACTCGCGAAACCGCGCCCGGCCGACGCCTCACGACGCTATTTTCGAGCCGCAGTATGCCGCCATGCAAGCCGCGCGGCCAGGGCTTTTCCCATGGTCACGGTCCCACCGCCGACCGGCCGCGCATGGGCGTTGTCCGATTCGCGCGCTTTCTTTATACTCCGCGCCTCGCAAGTTTCGCCGGGATAGCTCAGTCGGTAGAGCAACTGATTCGTAATTAGTAGGTCGGAGGTTCGATTCCTCTTCCCGGCACCAGATAAAAAGCCCCCGCGTCATCGGCTCGGGGGCTTTTCCATGGGCCAACCACGATAACGCGGGGGCACTTGCCTGCTATCGCCACCGTTCGGGGCGGGCACTGTCGCCGCTCGCCGCCGACCGATAGGCCGCTTCGACCAGCGCGAGCGTGTTGAAGTTGTCCGGCCCCGCGGTGGGCGCGGATTCGCCGGCGCGGCGGCGTTCGATCCAGTCGCGCTGGAAGGCGACCACGCTTTCCTGAATCACGTTCCAGGGGGCTTCGCTCCACGCCGGCCAGGCTGGCGTCACGTCCTCGACCGTGGCCCGGCCGCCCGGTTTATGAAGGGTGAGACGGAAGTCGGCGGCCAGCCGGATCGAGCCGCGATCACCGTCGACCGCGATCAGGCTCTGCGGAAAAGGATCGTCCGCGAGTGTGGTCGCATAGCTGCAATCGACCACCGAAACACAGCCCGCGTCGTGGCGCAGGATTAACGTCGCATGGTCTTCGCCAGCGATATCCGGATTGACGCGCCCGGTCTCGCAGGACAGCCGCACGACATCGCCGAACAACGCCCGCGCCATGTCCAGTGTGTGAATGCCCAGATCCTTGATGATGAAGCGCTCAAGTGTGGCCAGATACGGCTGGTTGGCGAACACGTCGAAGCCGCTGCGATAGCTGATACGACCGAAGAAAGGCCGGCCGATGCGCCCTTCCACGACCAGCTCGGCGACCCGGCGCACGGCGCGCTGCCAGCGAAAGTTCTCGTGCACGGTGAGCGAAACACCGTGCTCACGACAGGTTTCGATCAGCCGGCGGGCGGTTTCCAGCGATCCGGCGAACGGCTTCTGGCAGATCACATCCACGCCGTGGCGCGCGGCCGCCGTCACCAGCGTCTCGTGGGCGGGGGTGGGCGCCGCGATGTCCACGAAGTCCACCGCCGTCTGCCCCAGCAGCGTTTCGATGTCGTCGAAGCGGCGCGCGATGCCGAATGTATCGCCGAAGTCCGCAAGCCGTCCGGCATCGCGGTCGCACAGGGCGACAATCGTGGCGCCCGGCAAGTCCTGCCAGGCCCGCATCTGGTTGGCCGCGAAGAACCCGCAGCCGACAAGCGCGCCTCGCAGCACAGCCCTGTCGTTCGAATGATAAGCGTCGTCCACGGCGATACCCGGGCTACCGATGATTGGTGGCGCGAATATACGCCACGACGAAGAGGTTACGTCATCATACCAATGGCGCAATGCTGATACGCGCCGGTGCCCGTATCGTGGGTTTCGCGTCCGATATGCCGGAGTCTTTCATGCCCCTATCCGAAGCGGTGCGCGTCCGGCGTGTCGGCACGCCGAGCCCGGAGCCCGCGCGCGAGCGCCATGTCGTCGGCCCCGTGCACCTCATCTGGCAGGCGGGCGCGATTCGTCATGTGTCGATCGACGGCATCGAGGTGCTGCGCGGTATCGGCGCGGTCATTCGCGACGACAATTGGGGCACGCACACGCTCTGCACCGAAGCGGACGAGGCGCGGCCGGGCCGCGATGCCATGGAGTTCACCTACCGCGCCGGGGTATCCACTGCCCGCGCTGGGCCCGGTGAATCGCCGCTCGCACTCGAACTGCATGCCCGTCTGGACGACACGGCGCTCGACGTGCGGCTTGCCATGACCGCTCGCGCGCGCTTTGCAACCTGTCGCAGCGGCCTCCGCGTACTGCTGCCACTCCTCGGCGTGGTCGGCAGCAACGTCGAAGTCGAACACTGCAATGGGCTCATCGAGACGGGCTGTTTCCCGCGACACATCAGCCCCGGCCAGCCGTTTTTCGATATCCGGCGGCTTTCGTTCACGCCCACGCCGCAGCGGGCCATCGACGTGCACTTCGACGGCGACGTGTTCGAAATGGAGGACCAGCGCAACTGGTCGGATGCATCATTCAAGATCTACAACCGCCCACTGGCCCTGCCCTCGCCATACCGCATCGAAGCCGGCAAGACCGTCACCCAGCGCGTGCGGCTGCAATGGCGTAACGCCGCGGGTGCCGCGCCATGAAGCACGTCACCCTCACGCCGCGCGCGGTCGAGGCTCGCATCCCCGATCTCGGCATCGGGCTCTGGGCCGCGCACGCCCCGACCAACGACAGACTCGCGGCCCAGCTCGATGCGCTCCGACCGGGCCATGTCGATCTGCTGGTCGATCTTCGAGTCGACGATGAAATCGACACACTCGCGCGTGTGCTCTCCCTCTTCCGCGAGCGCGAATGCGCGTTATGGCTGTATCTGATCTGCGACGACCACACGCCGCAGGTCGGGCTTGCCCGACTCGCCGGGATGCTCGAAGCCGAGGCCACGGGCGTCTCGGGCATGCTGCTCACACCGGCGGCCTATCTCAAAAGCTATCAGCCGGACGGCGACTGGCCGACCACCACCACGCCAGCCGCGCTCGTCGCGCAAGCACGACAACACTGGCCGAATCCTGTCATCGGTGGCGGCTTCCCCACTTATTTCACGGAGCTCAACCGGTGCCGGCCGGATCCGTCGACGATCGATTTTCTCACCCATGCCACATCGCCGATCGTGCATGCGGCAGACGATGTCTCTGTGATGGAAACCCTGGAAAGCCTGCCGTTCATCTTCGAATCGGCACGCGCGCTCGCGCCGGGCCGACCCTACCGGGTCACAACCAGTGCGATCGGCGCCTGGACCAATCCCTATGGCCAGATGCTCACCCCTAACACGAACCGGGAACGCGTGACGCTCAGCGACAACGACCCACGCCAACGCGCCCTGTTCGCGGCCGCCTGGTCGGTCGGTTATCTGGCCGCGGCGACCGGGCGTGTCGACGCGCTCACGCTGTCGTCGATCGGCCGCCCGTTTCCGATCGCGGCGCCAGGGGCTCGCTACCCGATCTTCGACGTACTGCGCGGCTTGAATGCCGGCACCGGCCGGCCTGCAATCGGCCCCACCGAACCGGTGAACGGTTTAGCAGCGCTCGGCTGGCGCACCGACGACGACCACGGCGAATTCTGGCTGGCCAACCTCACCGACGCGCCGTGCGCGGTCACCTTAGTCGGCCTGCGCCGGGCCGCCGTGTTGGATGAGCATGTCGACCCGGCTCTGGCGGTGAAGTCCGACTGGCCGCTCGATCGGCTCGCCCCTGGCGACGAATTACCGCTCACGCTCGAGCCATACGCCGTTGCTCGTCTGGCGATTGACCGGGGCGATGAGCGCCTGCATTCGACTTAAGCCGCATTGCCGAATGCCTAAAGGTATACTCATCATACCAATACAATTCGCGGCCTTCGGGCCTATCCGCCCGAGTCGACAAGTCATGGTCAATACGACGGATTCCAAGACCCTCGAACAGCGAACCATCCGCAAGGTGGTCTGGCGGCTGGCGCCGTTCGTGGCTTTGATGTTTTTCGTGAACTACCTTGACCGAACGGCGATTTCCTTCGCTGCGCCGAACGGCATGAAAACCGATCTCGGACTTACAGCGGCCCAATTCGGCCTTGCTTCGGGTATTTTCTTCATCGGCTATATCCTGTTCGAAATACCGAGCAACCTCGCCCTGCACCGCTTCGGCGCGCGTAAGTGGCTGGCGCGCATCATGGTGAGCTGGGGCGTGGTGGCGCTGTTGTTCACCTGGGTCGGCAGTGCCACCGGGTTATATTCCCTGCGGTTCGCGCTCGGCATCGCGGAGGCCGGTTTCTTTCCCGGCGCCATCCTGTTTCTCGCCACCTGGGTGCCCGGGCGTCATCGCAGCCGCATACTCGGCCTGTTCTACGTGGCTCAGCCGCTCACAACGGTGATCGGCGCACCGCTCGCGGCCGTTCTGGTGCAACAGAACGACTGGTTCTTCGGCCTGGCAGGCTGGCGTTTCATGTTCTTCGGCGTCGCGGCGCCAGCCATCGTGCTCGGCGTGGTGGCCTGGTTCTATCTCGACGACAAGCCGGCCGATGCGCGTTGGCTGGATGCGGACGAACGACGCTGGCTGGACGCGGCCCTGGCCGCCGAGTATCACGACAAGCCACGCCCGCGGGGCGCGCTCGACGGGCTACGCGCCGCGCTCGTGGATCCGCGGGTCTGGCTCTACTCCGGCATCTATTTCGGATTCATCTACGGCCTGTATGCGCTGGCGTTCTTCCTGCCAAGCATCATCAACGGATTCCAAACCCAGTTCGGCACCCACTTCGGTGTGCTCACCGAAGGGCTGATCACGGCCGTGCCCTATCTGCCGGCGGCGCTGGTGCTGCATCTCTGGTCACGCGATGCCAGCCGCCGTGGCGTGCGCCGCTGGCATATCGCGATTCCGGCGCTTATCGGCGGTGTGAGCGTGCCGCTCGCGTTGTACATGGATTCGCCGACGGCGACTATCGCGGTCGTCACCATAACGGCGTGTTCGATCTTTGCCGCCCTGCCGAACTTCTGGACGCTGCCGGCACAAGATCTTTCGGGCTCAGCGGCCGCAGCGGGTCTGGCCATCATCAACACGCTGGGCAATCTTGGCGGATTTTCCTCGGGCTATGTGACCGGCCTGCTGCACGACGCAAGTGGCGGCTATATCGTGCCGCTATTCGTGGTAAGTGCCTGCATGCTGGGCTCGGCCCTGCTGATGTTCGGCGTGCGCCGGCCCGAAACCACCAGAACGCATCCCTCGGGCGCTGCCTCCGGCGTGCATTCCACCTGATCATTCGCAACGAGATGCCATGGCTATCGGACTGAGCACCTACGCCTTCACCTGGCGCGGATCACAGCGCATGGCGTCGCCCATGACGCTGGCCGACATGATGGACGAGACCGTCGCCCTTGGCGGCGGGGTGTTCCAGATCTGCGACCACCCGGCCATCGAGGCGCTCTCCGACGCGGAGCTCGCCGAGCTGGCCGCCCACGCCGCGCGGCACGACCTGACGCTGGAACTCGGCACGCGCGGCATTGGACCGACCCAACTCGCGCGTTATCTGGACATCGCGGCGCGTCTGGACGTGCGCGTGCTCCGTTCCATGTTCAACGATGCCGAGACCCGGCCGACGCCGGATCAGGTGCAGGCCTGGTTACGGGCCTTCATCCCCCGGCTCGAACGCCAGGACGTGAGGCTGGCGCTGGAGACCTACGAACAGGTTCCGGTCGATACGCTGGTCGCGACCGTCGGCGCGCTCGACAGCCCGCATGTGGGCATCTGCCTGGACCCGGGCAATTGCGTAGCCGCGCTCGAAATGCCGGCATCGGTCGTCGAACGCACGGCGCCGTACGTCGCCAATCTTCATATCAAGGACTTCAAGTTCACCCGGGCCGACAGCTGGGTAGGGTTCCGCCTGCTCGGCTGTCCGCTCGGCGAAGGGCTGCTCGATCTGGACGGCATGCTCGCGCGCGTTGCGCCGCGTGAACGCGGCATCAATTGCATCGTCGAGCACTGGCTCGACTGGCAGAACGACGCCGCGACCACGGCCGCCACCGAGGCGGCCTGGACGCGGCACAGCATGGATATTCTCAGGAGTCTTCAATCATGAGCGATTATCGTACCCTCGCCCTGGTCGGCGCGGGCGGCAAAATGGGCATGCGCATCGGCGCCAACCTGGCGCGCTCCGACCATACGGTGCACTACTGCGAAAACGCGCCGGCCGGTCACGAACGCCTGGCCGCCGAAGGCCGCGCGGTCAGCGCGATCCACGACGTAATCGAGGCCTGCGAGCTGGTAATTCTGGCGGTGCCTGATACTGCCCTGGCGGACGTCAGCCGCGATCTCGTGCCACGCATGCGCACCGGCGCAACGCTGCTCACCCTCGATCCGGCGGCGGCCTATGCCAACGTGCTGCATCGGCGCGACGATATTCGGTACGCCGTGGCCCATCCCTGTCACCCCTCGGTGTTTCTCGAGCGCCGCACCGATGCCGAATACGCCGATGCCTTCGGCGGCGCGGCGGCCACGCAGTCGGTGGCCGCCGCCTTTGATGGCGGCAGCGCTGCCGACAAGGCTGCGCTGGAGCCGGTGATCTGTGTGATGTACGGCCCGGTCGACACGGTGCACTGGGTCACCGTCACCCAGTTGGCCTATCTGGAACCGACCCTGGTCGAGACCGTGACCTGCATGCTCGGCACCTTCATCAAGGAAGCGCTGGACGAGACTGTGGCGCGCACCGACATGCCCCGCCCGGCGGCCGAGGCCATGCTCTACGGCCATATCCAGATCGCGCTGGCGGTGGCCTTCAAGAGCACCAATCCGTTTTCGGACGCCTGCATGATCGCCATGGACTACGGCCGCGACGCCATCATCAAGCCGGACTGGAAGAAAATCTTCGACCAGGGTGAGCTCGACAAGGTCATCGCCCGCATGCTCAACATCGACCGTGTGAACCGACCCGACGTCCCGTAGATACCCCGCCTGCCAATAAGCCCGGCGCGAAACATCGTACCGGGCGATCTGTTCCGGCGAGATGGCGCGCGGGCGGCGCTTCAGGCGCCGCCCTGGTCCATGCGCGCCCGATACAGATCGCTGGCCCGCGTGAGGTGATCGTGCATGGCGGCGACCGCGCCGTCGGCATCGCCCTCGGCCAGGCGCTCGGCGATCCGGCGATGTTCGCTCACCGACACATCCTCCGCACCTTTGGCACTGACGATGCCGGTATAGTAGTCCTGAAGCCAGTGCAGCATCGCACGCGTCGTTGCGGCAAAGATCGGGTTTCCCGACAGCTCGGCGATCGCGTTGTGAAAGGCCATATCCGCCTCGACGAATTCAGGCGTGCCGGCATGCTCCACCATCTGGTCGATGATCGCCTCAAGCGATGCGATGTCATCGGCCGTGGCTTTCTCGGCCGCCATGCGCACCAGCCCCGTTTCCAGAAACAGGCGCGCTTGCTTGAGATGATCGACGTTATCGGCCGAATCCGACAGCAGAAAACGCGCGGTGCGATCGAACTGGTTGATCATCGAGTGCACCGTGACCTCGGTCACGCGGGCGCGTTCGCCGTGCGTGATCGCGATCATGCCCATCGATGCCAGTTGCTGCATCGCTTCGCGCACCGCGGGCCGGCCGACGTCGTACTCACGCATCAGTTCGCGCTCGGGCGGCAGTTGGTCGCCGGCCTTGAAATGGCCCGAACGAATGCGCGTCAACAGACGCTCCCGCACTTCGTCGGAAAGCTTGCGGCGACGAATCGGTGTATTGCCGGGGTCGTTCATGGTGGTGTCATCAATGCGGCGACGCCGGCCAGTCTACATGATCGGCCGGCGTCTCATGGCGGAACGCGGACCTTGCCCCGCCGCCGCGTGGGGCGGGGCAAGGTCACGTTATCAGTGTTTTTTCATGCCGAAACCGCCCGGCAGCACATCGCTCGCGTTCTTCCTGGTGATCAGCACACAGTCGACCGATTGTTTTTCCGGCAGACCGGTCTTGCCCTTGCGCAGCAGCGTATCGATCTGCTTGACGGCCATACGCGCCATCTCGGCGGCCTGCTGGAGGGCGGTTGCCTTGATGTTGCCGCCGTTTTCTATCTGGTCGATGACATCCGGATTGCCGTCGATGCCCATCACCGGCACGTTAGGCAGCCCGGCGTTCTTCAAGGCCGCGGCCGCTCCCAGCGCCATCGTGTCGTTGCCGGCCAGCACGCCGGCGATATCCGAATGCGCCTGAATGATCGACTGCATGACGTTATAGCCCTTGGTCTGATCCCAGTCCGCGGACTGTCGGGCCACCATCTTCATGGTCGGGATTTGATCCATCACGCTATGAAAACCCTGCGAACGCACGTGGGCGTTGGTGTCCGACGAACGCCCCACCAGTTCGACCCAGTTACCCTTGTAGCCCGTGGTCTTGGCGAAATACTGCGCCACCGAACTCGCGCACTGGAAGTTGTTGGACACGATCTGGGCATTGGCGACGCCGTTGGCGTTGATCTCACGGTCAATCAGAAACACCGGGATGCCGGCATCGCGGGCCCGCTTGACCGCGGCCACCGAGGCATCCGAACCCGCATTATCGAGAATGATGGCGCTGGCGTCGTCGGCGATCGCGTTCTGGATCATCTTGAGCTGGACGTCCGGATCGCCCTTGTGCACCAGAGAGCGGGTTTCGTAGCCCATCTTGTGGGCCTGGGCGACCGCCGTGTCGGCCTCGGTCTTGTAGAACGGATTGCTGTGCGATGGCGTGATCACCACGATACGGTGCTGTCCCGGATCGAACGGCGCGGCCACGGCCGCTCCGGTACCCGTGGCGATCGCCAACAATCCGGCAAGCATCCCGACCAGGATGCGACGACTTGATCTCCTCATGAGCGCACTCTCCTTTTTACTTCTGGGTTGATCAGGGCGTGACGGCTTCGTTAGCCACGTGCTGTTGACGAGCGGCTGCGCGTACTGCTGCGGCTTGCTCGGCCCGGCGCTGCAGTTGATCGACGACCACCGCGAAAATGATGACGGCGCCGGTGATCACCGTCTGCCAGAAATCGGAGACGCCGAGCAGCACCATGCCGTTGCTGAGCACGCCGAGCACGAAGGCACCGATGATCGTGCCGCCGATCGTGCCCACGCCGCCGAACAGCGACGCGCCGCCCAGTACGACGACCGCAATGGCATTGAGTTCGTAGGTGGTGCCGATCGCCGGGTTGGCGGCCCCGAGCCGCGCGGCGATGATCAGGCCAGCCAGCGCGGCACAGAACCCGGAGATGGCGTAGGTCGCAATCTTCACACGCGCCACGCGCACACCGGAGAGTTCCGCCGCGCGCTCATTGCCGCCAAGCGCAAATACCTGGGTGCCGAACACCGTGCGACGCGTGATCCAGGTTGCGACCAGCGCGAGCGCGATCATGATCCAGATCGAGTACGGCAGGCCGAGAAAGCTACCGTTGCCGAGGATCGGAAATCCGGTATTGCCGAGACTTGCCCGGCCGGACAGATCACCGTAGGTGGCGCCGTCGGATATCAGCTGAGCGGCCCCGCGTGCGACATAGAGCATGCCGAGCGTCTGGATGAATGGCGTGACCCGCAGCCGCGTGATGAACAGGCCGTTGATGATGCCGACCAACACGCCAATGGCGAGCGTAACCGCGCAGGTGATCACCACGTTGGAAAAGATCGCGACGTCGAAAAACGGAATACGCAGCCCCTGCGAAATCAACCCGCCGGCTATCATGGCTGCCAGCCCGGCCACCGAGCCGACCGACAGATCGATCCCGGCGCCGAGAATGACGAACGTCATGCCGACGCCAAGGATCGCGAACACCGCGACCTGCTCGGCCACGATGATCAGGTTGCGCACGGTCAGAAATGCGGGCGACGTTACGGCGAACAGGCATACCAGCACAATCAGCGCCAGGTAGGCACGAAAACGCAGCAACAACAGCGGCAGCGACGCAACGCTCAGCCGGGAAAGAAAGGACAGGTCGGTCGAGGTCGATGCGTTCATACGGCGCGATCCGGGTCGAAACGTGGCACTTGCGAGTGACTCACCAGGGCGTCCTCAGTGATCTCGGCGCGAGCGAGGTCGGCGGTGATACGCCCCTGGGCCATCACCAGCACGCGATCGGCGCCGCCGGTGATCTCGGCGAGATCGGACGAGGCATAGAGAATGGTCAGGCCGTTGCGCGCCAACCGGTCCATGATTTCGAACAGTTCGCGACGAGCCTTGATGTCGATGCCGCGCGTGGGCTCATCGAGCAACAACACACGCGGCTCGATCAACAGATTCTTGCCGACCACAGCCTTCTGCTGATTGCCGCCGGATAGCGCCGAAACGAGCACGCTCGTGTCCGAGACCTTGATCGTCAGTTCGCGCACCATGCGTTGCACATCGCGGCGCATGGCGCCGAAATCGAGCCCGCTGCGGCCGGCGTAGGTCTTGAGATTGGCGAGCGCGATGTTGCTTGCCACCGACTGGCTCGGCACCAACCCGAGGCGCTGGCGATCCTCCGGTACGAGCGCGAGGCCGGCGGCGAGACGTTTCGGAATACCATCGGCCGGCACGAGCGTGCGCCCGTCGATCGTGACTGCCCCGGCCGCGGCCCGGCGCAGACCGATCAGCGTCTCGAACAATTCGGTGCGGCCGGCGCCCATCAAACCGTAGAAGCCCAGGATTTCGCCCGGCGTAACCGAAAAGCTGACATCGTCCAACAGCAGCCCGCCCCCGTTATCGGGCAGGCGCAGATTCTCGACCGTTAGCACCGGCGCCGCCGCCGGATCGGCGCGATGATCGCTCGGCACGTCGCGATATGGGCCTTCGACCCGCGCGCCGACCATGCGCTCGACCAACCAGGGAATATCCACGTGGCCGCGCGTGCCCGTCTCGATCAACTCGCCATCGCGCAGCACGGTGAACCGATCGCCGATCTCGACCAGTTCCTCGAGCCGATGCGAGATATAGACGATTGCCACGCCCTGCTGTTTCAGTTCGTCGATCAGACGGAACAGGATCGCGACTTCGCTCTCACTCAGCGAGGAGGTCGGCTCGTCCAGAATCAGAATCCGCACATCGGCGATAAGCACACGCGCGATTTCGACGATCTGCTGCTGACCGATGCTCAGGTCGCCGAGCGGCACATCGACATTGATGGCCTGCCCCATGCGCTCGAACACTTCACGCGCCAGCCGACGCTGTCGGGCGGCACGCACTGTGCCCGCCATACCGCGCAACTCGCGTCCGACGAACAGATTCTGGGTGACCGTAAGATTGGGAAACAGATTAAGTTCCTGATGCACGATGCCGATGCCGAGCGCCATCGCCTCGCGCGGGCTGGCGACATCGAACGGCCCGCCCTCGAGGCGCAGCTCGCCGGCGGTTGGCCGCTCGATCCCGGCCAGAATCTTCATCAACGTAGATTTGCCGGCGCCGTTCTCGCCGATCAGCACGTTGACCTGGCCACGCCAGACTTCGAAACCCACCTGATTCAGCGCGGTCGTGCCGGGATAGACCTTGGTCACGCCGCGCGCGCTGAGCACCACCGGCCTGCTGTGCGCCCCGATGTCGTGAACCGCGCTCACGGCTTGACCTCGATATCGATCGGCACGATCTGGATCGAACCGTCGGCCGATTCGGCAAAGGCGCCGGTAAATGTGATCGTCTTGCCCGCGAGGGCATGAAGCTTGATGCCCTGATAGGCCTGCGCCAGCGCCCGCTTGTTCATCGCCTTGGCCACGCTGGCGTACTGCATCTGGTTGGTGAAGTCGTTGAGTTGCAGGAACGGAAATGCATCGCGCAGCGCGGTACCGAACACCAGTGGTCCAGCGTAGAGCGACAGATTGCCCGGGGACTTCGGATCGGCCAGATCGACCCGGCCAACCGGCGTCGCCGTAGCGATCTTCGCCACCCGCGCGCTGCCGTTTACGAGGAAGTTGTAGGTATCGCCACCGGACAGTACGCCGTAGCGCTTTTCGGTCGCCTGGCGATGATCCGCGAGGCCTTCGAGCACCTGATGCAACGGCACAGCATGGTTTTTTGCGTAGGGCATGATGCGCTTTTGCCAGAGGCCGGCCACGTATTGCGTCGGATTGAAGCTGCCCGGCGCGAACTTCTGGTCCGTGCCCGCTGAATTGACATCCGCCGGGGTCGACAGCACGACCCGGCCGGTCTTCGCATCAACTGGACGCGTCGTCAGTAGCGGGCCCGGCGCTAGATACCCCAGCACGAGCAACAGGCCCGCGACCGCGCTTACGGCGACCAGGGCTCGGGCAGCGAGTGGTCCGAGTTGCGGCATATCGGTCCGAACGAGTGAAGAAGCAGTCGAACGGATTAAACCGAATGTGTGATGATCATGTCATTATACCAATGGTCGCATAGCCGATAGTCGGAGGCGCTGGGCGCACCGCGAGTGCACCGATCTGCGCCCTCTTCCTTACGCTTGTCGCCGCATGTCGTATCCCGAGGGCTTACGGATGTTTCGTGCGCGACGGCGCCAACGGCCTGCGGCCACGCGGCTTATTAATCCGGCATCAAAACAGCTGACTTCATCCGCTATTTTCAACGCCTTCAAAAATAAAAGCCGGCGCCTGTCCGTCTTTTATTTTCAGTCGAAGGTGTGGGACCGGGCAGCGGCTCAAGGTGGCGGGTCTTTACGCCGCTCGTCGGCCGGCGATCAGCGTCTGTCACCCAAGGCGCGACAGTGCAATCGATTTAGCGTTAACTTCCAATTTAGCCGGTGGCTTGGGGGAAGCACATGGGGGCCGCCAACATCCGCGGATTCACGCTGCTCGAGCTCATGGTCACGATTGCCGTGGCCATAGTGTTGCTGACGCTCGCGATTCCGTCGTATCGCAGCTTGGTCACGCGCAATAGTCTGGCGGGCAACGTCAACGATCTCGTGGGCTCCCTGAACTATGCCCGCAGCGCAGCGGTAAGCCGTGGCACAACGGTCTATGTCTGCGCCAGCCAGAACCAGACAACGTGCCGCGACGACGGCGTCTGGAGCGACGGCTGGATCATCTACGCGCCGGATCCAAGCACGACCGACACCTCACCCAGCGCCAGCAATATGCTTCGTGTCCACGGCGCCACCGGCTCCGGCGTCAAACTGATCGCGAACCACGACGTGCCCTTGAGTTTCAACGCGGACGGATTCGCCATCATAGGACGAACCTTTACCGCCACCACCGAAGATGGCCGGACCAGCACATCGGTCACCGTGGCCTCGACCGGACGCGTCGACAGCAGCACGCCATGACCTCGCCGGCGCCCCAGAACGGTTTCACCCTGCTCGAGGCCCTGGTGGCACTCGTGGTGATCTCGATCGGCCTGCTCGGCCTGCTCGGCCTGCTCGGCCTTCAGACCGTGGCCATCGTCAACACGCATGTATCGAAATCGCAGACGCTGGCCAGTATCGGGGCCGACGATATCGCCGACCGTATACGGGCGAATCCTGCGGCAGATGCCTCGCTGGTCTACGCGCAGATTTCCGACAGCGGCACGACGCAGCCGCAAACTGATTGCACGCAATCCGTGTGTGATCCATCGGCCATGGCAAGCTACGACGCCTGGGAATGGCAACAGACGCTGGCGAACACCCTGCCCGGTGGACGAGGGGACGTCAGCTGTGTCTCGCCCACGAATCCCGGCAGCAACGACCCATGTCGCATCTACGATGTCACCGTACTCTGGCGGGGCCGGGATGCGGCGGCCGGCAGCGGCACCGGCGATGTGTCGGCCTGCCCGAACGCGAGCAACGGAGGCGGTGTCGGCACGGGGTTGCGCTGTTATTCCATCGAGGTCCAGCCGTGAGCGGTGTCGTGACGGGGCGCCAGCCCGCGAACCAACGCGGCTTCACGCTGGTGGAACTCATGGTCGCGCTGGTGATCGGCCTGCTGTTGTTGGCCGGCGTGCTGCAGATTCTGCTGAGCAATCGCGCCAGTTTCGACGCCCAGCGTGCCACCGCGCACCTACAGGAAAACGCGCGCCTTGCGGAGTTCGTTCTCAGCCACGCGATCGCCCACGCGGGCTATCGCACGGAGCTGGATGCCGCCGAAACCACGATTTTCCCCGCAACCTCGAACCAGAAAACGGCCAATTACCCCGACGGCGCCTACATCACCGGCGCCACCGATGCCGATGGGGACAACGATGCGCTGCGCATGCGTTTCCAGGCACGCGGGGATGTGCGTGATTGCCTCGGTGGCTCGGTCGGCACCGCCCAATCCGCCGAGACCACCGACTTCGAGTTCTTCGTCAACGGCAACGACACCCTGGAATGCACCAAATTCAGCAACGGCGGATCGACAACGCAGCCAATCGTCGAGAACGTCGACCGGTTCAAGGTGCGCTACGGGTTGAACACCAACGGTACCGCCGGGGTCGATCACTACGTCACCACCCTGACCGGCACCCAGGCCCGGGAGGTCCGCAGTGTTCGAATCCAGCTGCTGCTGCACAGTGCCGACAACGATCCCGCGCTGTCACAGCCCGTCGACCAGAAGTACGATTTCAGCGATGGCTCGACCTTCGAGACCACCGATCGCCGCGCCCGCCTGCTCGTTGATCGTACGATCGCGATCCGGAACCCGAGCCCATGAGCATGCCCCGCCCAGCGACGCCCGTCGCCAGCAGACGCCAGGACGGCTTCATTCTGGTGACGAGCCTCATATTTCTCGTCGTTCTGACGTTGCTGGCGGTTTCGGCGATCAACTCTTCGACGCTACAGGAACGCATGGCCACGAATCAGCGAGAGAAGTCGCGCGCCCTGGACGCCGCGGATTCCGCCCTAAGTCACGTGGAAACGCTGCTCGCCTCGACCGGCTTTCGTCAGTGCAACCCGGTCATGAACCCCACCGCGGGCACCAGCGCCGCTGCAAACAGCGGCTGCGATACCAGCGCTTCCGGGCTCACCGTCATCCCCGCGGGCTCTGGCACATCGGACTCGACGAGCTACTATCTTTCCGACCAGTTCTGGTCCCAGGCCGGCGTGAGCAGCTATCAACTGCCGGCCGATGCGAGCAGCACCGGTCTGAACGTGCAATACGTTGTGGAATACGTGCGCGAGCAGGCGAACGATCTCAACCCGGGCTCGGCCGGCACCGTCATACTCTTTCGCATTACGGCTCGAGCAGACGGGCGTTCGCCAGCGTCCCGGGCCGTCGTGCAGAGCATTTACCAGGTCACCACCTAATGGCCTGCAACCTGAATTCATCGCAGGATTTCGGCGTTTCTTCGCACCGTGTGGCCGCGCACCCATGCGCCGCGGCCCCGATACGGCTGATCGCCACGCCTTGCCGGGCACAACAAGACACTCGCACCACATGGCGCGAACTCGCGTCAAGGGACGCTAGGGGGATGCCGATGCCGCACCAGAACGCCCGACCGCGCCTGATCGAGCTACTGTTTCTGATCGTCGTGATCACGCTCGCCTGTGCGGCACAACGTGCCACCGCAGCCAGCAGCTCGGCCATCAATTTGACCGACCAGCCGGTCGTAACCGGCTCGGGATTGGCACCGAACATTCTGGTCGCGGTCGACAACTCCGGCTCGATGGATTTTGAAACGCTGTTTCCCACCGACGACGGCGTCCTGTTCTGGGACGGTTACAGCCGGTCGTTCTGGTCCAACGGCGGTTATGTCCAGAACAGCAACACCGGTTATGTCTACCTCTTCCCCAACGGCTACAACAATTGCTACGGCAGCAACTGCACCTACCGCGACCGTCGAATCTACTCGGCTTATCTCGCCTTGCCGCCGATTCCCGCCTTCGGCTTCGCCCGCGACCCGGAGTTCAACAAGGCCTATTTCAACCCCGCCACGCAGTACACGCCCTGGGTAAACCGTGACCCTTCCAATCCAAGTGCGGCGTACTACGACCCCGAGATCAAATCCGGAACGATAGACCTTACGCAGACCAAAGAATCAACTGCCAACGGAGAAAAGTTCGACTTTCAACCGGGCATGGTCATACCGGCCGGCACCAAGTATTACCACACAACACAAACAACCTCTTCAGCTACTTATTACAACATCTGTTATAACCAATGGCGCGGGTATGCGTACTATGCCACAACAACAGAAATTTATAACAGACAATGCAATTACTATGGCTATACGTTTTATGCGCAGAAAAACATTCCAACAACAAGCCAATCCACTGGCTTCATAGCGGATAACTCAGATCACCGCGTCTCTTACGCCACCAGTTACGGCGTCGCATACTTCCCTGCAACGTTTTACTTAAAACAATCAACCCCTCTTCCCGCCAACTTCGGATGGAAAACAGGCGCGCCTAAAATTCAGGGCCAAGGTCCGGACGGTCAGTCTTTATACGGCTATGAAATCAAGCCCGCGAACTTCACATCAACCGCCGCCTACAATGCAGCGATCCAGAACTTCGCCAACTGGTTTACCTATTACCGCAAGCGCAGCCTCGCCATCCGCGGCGGCATCACTCGGGCATTCAAACAGATCGGCCGCGTGCGCGTCGGCAGCTGTACGATCACGGAGGCTAAAAACCGTCTGAGCAGTATGTACAACGGCTCGTCCTACCTGACCATGACGAGCCTGCCGGCGGTGGGCGACGAAAGCGGCGGGGTCCGCCGGGACTTCTACGAATCGATTTATGGCCTGGATTTCAGCCAGGCGCTCGGCACGCCCAACCGCCCCGCCCTGTACTACCTGGGACGAGAGCTGGAAAACAACCCGAATATTATCCAGTCGCCCTGCCAACGCAACTACGCACTGCTTTTCACCGATGGATACAATAACGGCACCGTGAGCCGCGTCGGCAATGTCGACGGCAACTACGGCACCGGCAACCATTCCCCGATTCCGGATCGTTATACGAATACGATGGCGGATATTGCCATGCGGTTCTACAAGCAACTCAACCCGCCCAGCAACATCGGGGATGCCGCAGTTCTGCCGCTGCCCAAGGGTTGCCCGGGCGACGAATCGGTCGATTGCGAACAGAAGCCGCATATGACCACCTTCGGGATCACCCTCGGGCAAAGCGGTTATATCTTCGGCAATAGTGCCTACGCGGCGCAGAATAAAGACCCATATGCCAATCCGCCACCGTGGTATCTCAGCTCCTACAGCGGCAACCGCTATGCACCCGGCAACTTGCCGACCTCGGGGCCGCAGGAAATCGATGATCTGTGGCACGCAGCGATCGATTCCCGCGGCGCGCTGCTCAACGCGTCCTCGCCCCAGGAGTTGGCCGGCAAATTCACGTCGGCACTGAACCAGATTCTCGGTCGCGGCGAGACGCTGACCAATGCCACCGGCAACAGCACATCGCTGACATCCAATTCGGTGGTCTTTCAAACACAGTACGAAACCACCCACTGGACGGGCGACCTGATTGCCTTCAACGCAAAGACCGGGTCCACGGCTGCATCGGACCGCCTGTGGAGCGCGGCGTCGCTTCTGACCGGCGTTAAAGGGGCCACTACGAGCGATGGGCGCACGATTATGACCTCACTGCGCAGCAACAGCTCGACCACCGGCGGCGCGGTATCGGGGGTGCCATTCACATCCGCCGGCCTGGCCTCGGCGGGTATTCCCAGCCTCACACCCGACGCCATCGCTTATCTGCGCGGCCACCGCGACAAGGAACAGACCGGCGCCAGCAACGACATCGCCAACGGCCGGATCTACCGTAATCGTGGCGATACCGTACTCGGCGATATCATCAACTCGGTGCCGACCTATGTCGGCACGCCCACACCGCTGCGCTACGCCGGCACGTGGCACGACCAGCTCTACCCGAACCAGTCCATGCCCGAGAACAGCGGGCAGACCTATTACAACCCGAGCAGCTCATCGAGTTTCGTATCGCAACAGGCCAGCCGTGAGCCCATGGTCTATGTCGGCGCCAACGACGGCATGCTGCATGGCTTTGATGCCAAGACCGGCGCCGAAAAACTGGCTTATATCCCGAACACCCTGCTCGACTCGCTGGCCGGCGGCGCCGACCCGCTGACCAGCCCATCCTACGCGCATCGTTCCTTCGTCGACGGTCAAACCACCGCCGGCCCGGCCTATTTCAACGGTAAATGGCACACCATGCTCGTCGGCGGTCTGCGCAACGGCGGTAACACGGTGTATGGGCTCGATATCACTGACCCGAGTACTTTCAGCGAGTCCAATGCCGGCAGCATTGTCCGCTGGGAGTTCAAGGCCCCCGGGCTCGGCAAGACCTTCGGGAAACCGTCCATCGTGCGTCTGCACAATGGCGAATGGGCCGCGATATTCGCCAATGGTTACAACAGCGACAACTATGGCGCATCGCTTTATATCGTCGATATCGCCGACGGCCACGAGATCGCCCACCTGACCACCGGCGCGACGCCGGTCAACGGCGCCCAGGGCAACGGCCTGGCCACGCCCTTTCCTGTCGATATCGACGGCGACCATGTCACCGACTATGTCTACGCTGGCGATCTGTACGGCAATGTCTGGCGTTTCGATCTCACATCGAGCAATCCGGGCGACTGGTCCGTTCACAAGATATTCCAGGCCAAGGCGTCCAACGGCAGTATTCAGCCGATCACCACCCAGGTGCAGGTCGCCGCCCATCCGAATGGTATCGGCTACGGCGTGATGGTCTACTTCGGCACCGGCCAGGATATCCAGCCACTCAATGATAACCAGAGCGCCACGCCGAACAGTTTCTACGGCGTCTGGGATCCGGAGGTGATCTCCTACGATCCGGGCACCAATAATGCCCCGCCCCGGCCGGATAACTGGTTCGTCACCCGCGATCAACTGGTGTCGCAGTCGGTAAGCACGATCAGCCCCGGCAACGGCATTGCGGGGCTCAGCTACCGAACGGTAACGGACAATCCGGTCACCTACATCGACAATAACGGCAAGATCGCGGACCGTGGTTGGGCCATCGATTTACCACAGGACAGCGGCGAAGCGGTGCTCAATCCAGCGTCGATCGTGGGCGATAACGTGGAATTTTCCACCACCGTGATCAACCGCCAGACCTGCTCACTCACCAGCAACGGGTATTTCATGGCGGTAAGCCGGGTCAATGGCGGGCCGGCGGCCAACAATATCTTCGACGTCAACGGCGACGGGGTCGTGAACGAGCAGGACGCCAGCACGCCACGCGTGGCCGGCGTCGGCTTCGGCTCGAAGAGCGGTTCGCCCGGCCGGGGAGCGAGTTTCAACGACCTCGTCCACGGCACACAGGTGATCAAGACACCATTGACCGGCGGCGGCACCGCAACCATTACACTGGCCCGGGACTTCCTCAACGGTCGCCGATCCTGGCACGAGATTCGACGATGACCATGCGCAGATTCAGACGCTATCGGGAGCGGCGCGCTCCTGGCCGGCTACAAAACGGATTCACGCTCATCGAATTGATGATCGTGGTGGCGATCATCGGCATCCTGGCGGCCATCGCCTATCCGAGCTATCTCTCCCACGTTCGCGAAACACGCCGGGTAAACGCCAAGAGCCTGTTGCTCAAGGCTGCCAATGAAGAAGAGAAGTACTATTCGGTACAGAACCAGTACACGGCGAGCATGAACAAGCTGGGCCTGCCGAGCACCACCGAGAACGGGTTCTATAAGGTCAGTGCCAGCGTCTCCGGCACTAACAACGACAAATACACTATCAGGGCCACCGCGCAGGCCGATCAGGTCAACGATACCTGCCGCACCATGACCATCGATCAGACCGGCGCCAAAAAAGCAACGAACGCCAGCGGGCAGGACGTTTCCGATACCTGCTGGTAGCCGCCGCGCCCGCCGGGCCGATGACCCGAGTACGGCGCTCAGCCGTTACGCCTGGGCCATAGCATGTCCACCGCAATCAGCACCGCGCCGATGCAGATGGCGCTGTCCGCCAGATTGAATGCGGGGTAGTGCCATGCCCCGATGTGGAAATCCACGAAATCCACCACGAAGCCGCGCGTGGCGCGGTCGATCGCGTTGCCGAGCGCGCCGCCGGCCACCAGGCTGAGCGCCGCCGCCAACAACCGGCTGTCGTGCGGGTGGCGACGCATCCAGACCAGAATACCGATCACCACGGCCACGCTGAGCCCCACGAACAGCCACGGCGTCGCGCCGCGCAGCATGGAGAAGGCCGCGCCGGTGTTGTGCACCAATGTGAAATTGAGCCAGGGCAACAGCGGCGTCGACTCGTACAACGTGAAATGATTGACGATGAGCTGCTTGGTGATTTGATCGGCCGCGATCACCAGTGCCGATAGCCAGAGCCAGTGCACGTTCTGCAACTCAAAGCCCCGTTCGGCCCCGGCGTCGTCTCGGAATTGACTCATTGCGAACTCGTGTTATCCAGCAGCCGTCGAACCTCGGCGACGTCGGCATGCATCTGACGGGTCAACGCGTCGAGGGAGTCGTAATGCTCCTCGGCCCGTACGAAGTGCTCGAAGAATACGTCAATCCGCTGGCTATATAAATCGCCCGAGAAGTCGAGCAGATAGATCTCCAGCAGCTCATCGCGGCCGTTGACCGTCGGGCGCACGCCGAAGCTCGCCGCGCCGGCATGCGCACGCCCGTCAGCCCGTTGCACGCGCACCGCATAAACGCCGTAACGCAGCGCCGCCGGGCGCTTCAGGCGCAGGTTCGCGGTGGGAAAGCCGAGCGTTCGCCCGAGCTGCTCGCCGTGCACCACGCGCCCGGTGATCCGGTAGGCGCGGCCCAGCAGCCGCGAGGCCGCCACCACGTCGCCCACGCCCAGGCGTTCGCGCACACGGGTCGAACTGACGCGCTCGCCATCCACACAGACATCCGGCACGGGCAGCAGTTCGACGCCGCGCGCCTCGGCGAAGCGTTCGAGCGTATGGATATCGCCCGCGCGCCGATGACCGAAGCGGAAATCGCGCCCCACCAGGATCGCACGCGCGCCGAGCCGTCGCTGGATCAGATCGTCCAGAAACGACTCGGGCGACAGCTGGGCGAAGGCCCGGTCGAAACGCGCCCGCACGAACAGATCGATGCCCAGCGCGGCGGCATCCTCCATTTTTTCGCGCAGCGACGACAGCCGCGGCGGCGGATCATCCGGCATGAAGAAGGCGCGCGGCGTCGGGTCGAACGTCATCAGCGCGGCCGGCAGGCCGAGCGCGGCGCCGCATTCGTGCACGCGCTCGATCACCGCCTGATGCCCTCGATGCAGGCCATCGAAATTGCCGATCGTCAGCACGCAACCCTGCGGCTGGACTGGCGCGGCGCGTACGGAACGGATAATGCGCATCAGGCTTTCCCACTCACTCCCGATCACTGACTCGAGCCGTGGCCCAGGCGAAACTGGCGCGGCCGGATGCCGACCAGCCCGAGCACGACGAAATAAATCGCGACGCCGACGCCGATCCAGAACGACAGCCAGGCCGCGCGCATGAGCGCGCTACGCGATTCCCAGACCATTGTGGTGGCGGCGCCCACGTGCAACGCCACCGCCATCACGATGCACGCCAGCGCAACACGCCACAACAACGCCGCCCAGCCGGCACCCGGCTGATAGGCACCGCTGGCGCGCAGGTGGCGAAACAACAGGCCCGCGTTGATGAATGCGCCCAGCGAACCAGCCAGCGCCAGACCGGCATGCGGCGCCGGCCAACGCATGTACAGGAAGATACCGACGAAGATGAGATTCATCGCCATGCCGCTGATCATCGAGATCACGCCGCAGCGCACCGGCGTGCGCGAATCCTCGCGCGAATAAAACCCGGTCACCAGCACCTTGACCAGCGAGAACCCCATGAACCCCAGCGAGTACGCCATCAATGCGTATTGGCTCATGAGCGCATCGTGCGCATTGAACGAGCGATAAGTGAAAAGCGTGGCTACCAGGGGCCCCGCAAGCACGAACAAACCCACCATCGCCGGCAGGCCAAGCAGTGCCAGCAGCTTGAGCGCCCAGTCGAGCGTGGCCGAGAACGCCGCCGTCGACGCGCTGGCATGGCGCGCCGACAGCGTCGGCAGAATGACCGTCGCGATCGCCACGGAAAAGATGCCCAGCGGGAATTCCATCAGCCGGTCGGCATAGTACAACCAGCTCACGCTGCCGGCCGCCAGGCAGGAAGCCACGATCGTATCCAGCAGCAACGTAAGCTGTGCGACCGATGAGCCGAACATGATCGGCAGCATCAGGCGCAGGATACGACGCACCTTCGCGTCCGCCCACGCCCAGCGTGGCCGCGGCAGCCGATCGATGCGGATCAGGAATGGAATCTGGAATGCGAGCTGCGCCGCCCCGGCGATGAAGACCCCGATGGCCAGCGCGATCTCGGGGCGTGCGAACAGGGGCGACAGCCCGAGCGCGGCGCCGATCATGCAGATGTTGAGCAGCACCGGCGTGACCGCGGGTACCGCGAACTGCCCATAGGTATTGAGCACCCCGCCGGCCAGCGCGGTCAGCGATATGAACAACAGATAAGGGAAGGTAATCCGCAGCATGTCAACCGCCAGCGAGAACTGGCTCGGCGAATCCGCGAATCCGGGCGCAAAGGCATAGATCAGTAGCGGCGCTGCAATCACGCCGATCACGGTCAAACCGATGAGAATGACGCCAAGCGTACCCGCCACCGCCGACACCAGCGCCTTGACATCGTCGCCGCTCTCCTGGTTGCGCGTCGACGACAATACCGGCACGAACGACTGCGCGAACGCACCTTCGGCGAACAGGCGCCGCAGGAAGTTGGGGATCTTGAAGGCCACGAGAAACGCGTCCATCGCCGGGCCGGCCCCGAACATCACCGCCAGCGTGACATCGCGCACAAAACCCAGAATGCGCGAGCAGAATGTCATCGCGCCGACGACGCTGGTCGATCGGGCCAGAGATGAAGCCATTGCAAATGCACGAAGCCGAAACGCTGCGCACTATAGCCTTTAATGCGTGCGAGTCGAAACACGCGCGTGCAAGTTGACAACGGCGCGCGCAGAACCCATAATCGCGCGCCTTTCCGGCATCCAACCCATATTTCAGGAGCTGTCCGTGGCGAATACTGCCCAAGCCCGCAAACGCGTCCGCCAGGCGACCGAACATCGTCAGCGCAACATGGCGCAGCGTTCGCTCGTGCGTACGCATATCAAGAAGGTGCAGAAAGCCATTGCCGCGAACGATCTGTCGAGCGCGCAGGAAGCTTTCAAGAGCGCCGTGCCGGTCATCGACCGCATGGCCGGCAAGGGGCAGATCCATCGCAACAAGGCCGCGCGTCACAAGTCGCGCCTGAATGCGCAGATCAAGGCGATGGCCCAGGCCTGATCGCTGCCGCGCCCCGCGCATGAAAGCCCGCCCCGGCGGGCTTTTTTGTGTCCGACGCACGCGTCGGCGATTGCGCCATGGACGCGGCCGCCTGCCGGCGCGCCGTGAATCCGCCCGAGCCCCGCACCACAACGTCCCGGCCCACAACCAAGGGGCGGCGCGCCCAGCCACACACATGCAGGCTTTCGCGAGAGCCGGCGGCACGCACGCGAACGCGCCGTACGTAGTGCCGCCCCGGCACACGGCAACGCCGGACAGCGGGCGCTCGAATGCCTTGCGGCAGCGACCGTCCCGGCGGCCGCGACGGCATTGAATGCCGGGCCGACACCCGCGACAGGAGCCAATGTCCTGTCACGCCGATGCATCGTCCTATTTCGACTCTTTTAGCGCCGTGCGGCGTTGCCGCCATTCACCGCATGCCCGGATACGGCGCGTCACCGCGCCCTGCCCGGCAAAAGCGCCCGCATCCATGACGCACGCTAGCGCGATATCGTCACCAGGTTATCGCGATGGATGAATTCCGGCTCCCGATCGTAGCCGAGGATGGCCGGGATACGCTCACTCGTCTGGCCCATCAACAACCGGGCCTCCCGGGCATCGTAATTGACCAGTCCCTGCGCCACCTCGACGCCCTCGGGCGCCACACAGACCACGAGATCACCGCGCCGGAAATCCCCCTCGACCCGCGTGACGCCGATCGGCAACAGGCTGCGGCCCGACTCACGCAGGACACGGGCCGCCCCCGCGTCGACATGCAAACGCCCACGCACCCGGCGCTGGCCGGCCAGCCAGTTCTTGCGCGCCGCGCGCCGCCCGCCCGGGCGTGGCAGTAACAGCGTGCCCAGCGCCTCGCCCGCCACCACCCGCTCCAGCACGCGCGACTCACGGCCATTGACGATCACCGTCATGGCGCCGGAGTCGGCCGCCTGGCGCGCAGCCCGGATCTTGGTTTGCATGCCGCCCCGGCCCAGTGCACCGCCGCCGGCACCGGCCATGCCGAGCAGTTCCGGCGCATAGGCCTCGACCTCATGGAGCAGGCCGGCATCGGGGTAAATTCGCGGATCGGCCTCGTACACCCCCGCCTGATCGGTGAGGATAATCAGGCCGTCGGCGTCGATCAGATTGACCACCAATGCGGCCAGCGTATCGTTGTCCCCGACCCGGATCTCCTCCATCGCGATGGCGTCGTTCTCGTTCACGATCGGGATCACGCCCAGACCCAGCAACGTCATCAACGTGCGCCGCGCGTTCAGATACCGTCCGCGATGCGAGACATCGTCATGCGTGAGCAACACCTGGGCGACCCGGCGGTCGAAGGTCGTGAACGCGCGGCCGTATGCCTCGACGAGCCCGGCCTGGCCGACCGATGCGGCCGCCTGCAATTCGTCGAGACGCTGCGGGCGCAAATGCCAGCCCAGACGCACCATCCCCTCCGCCACCGACCCCGAGGAGACCAGCACCACCTCACTGCCGCCGGCTGCCAGTGCCGCGATCTGACGCGCCCACTCATCGAGCCGGTCGCGGTCGAGCCCCTGGCCGTCTGCCGTCAACAGCGCACTGCCGATCTTGACGACCCAGCGACGCACGCCGGTCAGGCGGTCACGCGTGCTCATCGTCCGGCGACTCGGCATCGTCATGGCCGCTGTCGGCATCCTGTTGTGCCGATTCCGCCTCAAGTGCGTCCATCGCCTGCTCGATCAGCACGCGCAGCGAATCCGGATTGATTGCGGAAATCGTGTAGACCGGCCCCTGCCAGTCCAGCGCTGTCACCACGCGATCACGCAGTGCCGCCACGGCGTCGGCATCCAGGGCGTCCACCTTGTTCAGCAACAGCCAGCGCGGGCGCCTGGCGAGTTCCGGGTTGAATCGCTCGAGTTCCTCGGTGATCGTGCGGATCTGTGCCACCGGATCGCGCCCTTCGATATCGACGGCATCGACCAGATGAAACAGCAGCCGTGTCCGCTGGACATGACGCAGGAAGCGGTGCCCCAGGCCGATCCCCTCGGCCGCCCCCTCGATCAACCCCGGGAGATCAACCAGGGTAAAACTCCGCAGCGGCCCGGCGGCGACCACACCCACCTGCGGCTGCAGGGTCGTGAACGGATAGTCGGCGATTCGCGGCCGGGCCGCGGAAATGGACGACAGCAACGTGGACTTGCCGGCGTTCGGCAGCCCGACCAGCCCGACATCCGCCAACAGCTTCAGCTCGAGGCGCAGCTCGCGGATCTCGCCGGGCGTGCCGTCGGTCGTCTTGCGCGGCGCCTGATTCGTGCTCGACTTGAAGCGGGCGTTACCGAGCCCGTGGTAGCCCCCCTGGGCCACACACACGGTCTCGCCGTCGTGCGTCAGATCGCCGATCAGCTCGTCGGTCTCGCGCGAGTAGCAGAGCGTGCCCACCGGCACGGGCAGATAACGATCGTCGCCCTTGGCACCGGTCCGGTTCTTGCCCGCGCCGTTACCGCCGCGCTCGGCCTTGAACACGCGGTTGATTCGATAATCGTAAAGCGTGTTGAGGTTGTGATCGGCGATCAGGTAGACGCTGCCGCCATCACCGCCATCACCGCCATCGGGGCCGCCGTGCGGTACGTATTTCTCACGCCGAAAACTCAGGCAGCCATGGCCGCCGTCGCCAGCTTCGACCCGGAGATTGGCTTCATCAACGAATTTCATGCGGTCCGCCCTCAGCGCGGGATGATGACCGGCTTATCACAACAGTACGAGCAAGCATAAAAAAGCCCCGCCGGAGCGAGGCTTTCGCGATCGCGCACCGATCGCCTGTCAGTCGGCGGCCGGAACCACGGAAATGAACTTGCGGTTACGCGGGCCTTTCACGGAAAAATCCACGGTGCCGTCGATGCTGGCATACAGCGTGTAGTCCTTGCCGGTGCCGACATTCGAGCCGGCGTGAAAGCTGCTGCCACGCTGACGAACGATGATGTTGCCGGCCTTGACCTGCTGGCCGCCGAATTTCTTCACGCCGAGGCGTTTGGATTCGGAATCCCGGCCATTGCGGGTACTGCCGCCTGCCTTTTTATGTGCCATGAGCTAGTTCCTCCGGTTCGAGGGTGTCGATGCCGATGCGCTCAAGCGCCCGGAATCGAGGTGATCTTGAGCTGCGTGTAGTGCTGGCGATGACCATGCGTGCGACGATACTTCTTGCGACGCTTGAACTTGATCACTTCCACCTTGTCGGCGCGGCCATGGCTCTGCACGTCGGCAGAAACCGCCTTGCCGTCGAGCACTGGCGTGCCGACCTGGACGTTTTCGCCGTCGGAGATCAGCAATACGTCGGCCAGTTCGATCGTGCTGCCGGCCTCGGCATCGAGCTTCTCGACGCGCACCACATCGCCCTCGGCGACCCTGTACTGTTTACCGCCGGTACGGATTACCGCGTGCATGTCCACTCCAAACGCAGGTTGCGGGCTTGTTCGGCCCGTTTAAAGAGCGCGAATGATACGGCTTTGGGCGGCGCCGGTCAACGCTTGTGTGCGGCGCCCGCTTTCTTGACAGATAGCAGCCGCAGCCCTAAGTTTGCCGCTGTTTTTGCGATCCCGGACAGATGAATATCCAGCCGCTGTTTCAGCCGGTCGAAAATGACATGCGCGCAGTCGACGCGCTGATCCGTAAACGGCTGAGCTCCGATGTCGTGCTCATCAATACGCTGGGCGAATACATCATTGCAAGCGGCGGCAAGCGCATCCGCCCGGCGCTGGTCGTGCTCGCCGCGCGTGCCGCCGGGTATCAGGGCAGCGCTCATCACCTGTTGGCGGTGATCATCGAGTTCATTCACACCGCCACCCTGTTGCACGACGACGTGGTGGATGAATCCACGCTCCGCCGCGGGCGGGAAACCGCCAACAGCGTCTGGGGCAATGATGCCAGCGTGCTCACCGGCGACTTCCTCTACTCGCGCGCCTTCCAGTTGATGGTGGAGCTCGACTCGCCCGAGGTGATGAAGATACTGGCCGACGCCACCAACCGCATCGCCGAAGGCGAGGTCATGCAGTTGATGCATGCGCATGACCCGAACCTGAGCGAATCCGATTATCTGGAGGTGGTGGACCGCAAGACCGCCAGCCTGTTCGCCGCCGGCTGCCGTCTCGGCGCGCTGATCGCGGGGCGCACGCCGGCCGAATGCCAGGCGATGGCCGATTTCGGGCGCCATCTGGGCATCGCCTTCCAGGTGATCGACGACGCACTCGACTATGGCCATGGCGACGACAGCTACGGCAAGAATCTCGGCGATGACCTGTCAGAAGGCAAGACGACACTGCCGCTGATCTGCGCGCTGGCGCGCACGCCCGAGGCTGAAGCGGCGCCGCTGCGCCAGGCAATTCGGGACGCCAACCTGGGCGCGCTGGATTCGATTAAAAAAGCGATTGAATCCACCGATGCGATGACATACACTTTCGGCCGCGCCGACGAGGCAGCCAACGCAGCGATCGATTGCCTGGCCCCGTTCGAGTCGACGCAGTTCAAGGACGCCCTGATTCTGCTGGCCGAATTTTCGGTCCAGCGTCGGTCCTGACCGTCATCGGAGTATAGCTCAGCTTGGTAGAGCGCCACCTTCGGGAGGTGGAGGTCGTAGGTTCAAATCCTGCTACTCCGACCATATTTTTTGTTCCCGCCTGACACCCCGACAACCGCGAATCGCGCGTGAACGCTCGGGCGCTGGCGGAGCGTAATCCCCCCGCCCCCGCGGTTTCGGGCGGCCACGACAACGACGCGACGCTGCACGCCGCGCCGCACCGCCTCAAGGCGAACCGTCGGCCTGCTCCGCCATCATCCGATCATAGCCTCGCGCGAGTTGCGCCTTCTCGTCGTCGTCGAGCACGCGACCGGCGACCTGAAAGATTTCCCGCTCCTCCTCGTCCAGGTGATGCGTGACCAGATCCTCGAGCTTCCGGGCGGAACTCAGCCATGCGGGCGAGCTGTAATCGGTCGCTTCGATCGCCGCCACCAGCTCGTCGATCTCGTGGTGCTCGGCCACGCTGTGGCGCGCTTTTTCCTGCGTCATATCGTGCTCCATCAGCGGATTGTAGAAGTACCGCTCCTCCGCGTTCTCGTGATGCACAAGCTCCGCCTTCACCGCGGCAAACAGGCCTTCCCGCTTGTCGGAGTCGCCGTGCGTCTCGCACAGCGCGGCCAGCAATCGGCGTTGCTTGTCATGGCTTTCGCGCAGCGCTTCGAAGATCGTTTTCACGTGGATTCTCGCTGTGAATTACAGCCCGACCATAGTTCATGGCACGCCGTGAGGAAACCGCCTACAATCGACCTATAGGTTTACCCGTGTAATCTGACGTACTCGGCGGCCCGATCCAGCAGATCGACAGCTTTTGGTACGCGGCGCAACTATGCCGACAACCCAACGCACGACGCGCCAGACGACCCTCGGCGGCCTGGCACGACAACTCGTCGAAGACGGCCTCATCGAGTACGAGGCGGCGCTTCGCATCCAGACGGAAGCCCAGCGCAACGAAGAGTCGTTCGTCGCACGGGCGGTGACAACCCGGGCACTCAGTGCGCCGGTTCTGGCACGGGCCCTGGCGCGCGCCTTCTCCATGCCGCTGCTGGATCTGCGCGCGGTGGATCTCGATCATGCCCCGATCGACGCCGCCCCCGAGAGCCTGATCCGCAAACACGGGGCACTGCCCATTTTCCGGCGCGGCCGGACGCTGTATCTGGCGGTGGCGGACCCCACGAATCTGCAGGCGCTGGACGAATTCCGGTTCAATACCGGCCAGCAAATCGAAGCGGTACTGGTCGAGCAGGACAAGCTCGAACGCGCGATCGAATCGAACTTCAGCGCGCTCGACAGCGCGATGGCCGGCCTGGACGATGTCGCGCTCGACAATCTCTCAGCCGAGCAGGATGGCGGCGACAGCACCAGCTCCGATGCGCTCAAGGCCGACGCCGATGACGCGCCGGTGGTGCGTTTCGTGAACAAGGTGCTGCTGGATGCCATCAACCGCGGCGCCTCCGACATCCACTTCGAGCCCTACGAGCAACGCTACCGGGTACGCCAGCGCCAGGACGGCGTGCTGCGCGAGGTGGCCTCGCCCCCGGCCGCCATCGGCATGCGCCTGTCGGCACGGCTGAAGGTCATGGCGCGACTGGATCTGGCCGAACGACGCATCCCGCAGGACGGGCGTATCAAGCTCAACCTGTCGAAGAACCGATCCATTGATTTCCGTGTCTCGACCTGCCCGACGCTGCACGGCGAAAAGATCGTGTTGCGTATCCTCGATCCGGCCAGCGCGCAGATGGGAATCGAAGCGCTCGGTTACGAGGATTACCAGCGTGAAATCTTCGAGTCGACCATTCATAAGCCGTACGGCATGGTGCTGGTGACCGGCCCTACCGGCAGCGGCAAGACAGTGTCGCTCTATACCGCGCTCAATATCCTCAACACGGCGGACCGCAACATTTCCACCGCCGAGGATCCGGCGGAAATCAACCTGCCGGGCGTGAACCAGGTCAACGTACAGCCGCGCGTCGGGCTGACCTTCGCCGCCTGCCTGCGGGCTTTCCTGCGCCAGGATCCGGACGTCATCATGGTCGGCGAGATCCGCGACCTGGAGACGGCGGAAATTGCCATCAAGGCGGCCCAGACCGGACATATGGTGTTGTCGACGGTGCACACGAATGACGCGCCGCGGACCCTCACCCGCCTAATCAACATGGGCGTGCCCGCCTACAATATCGCCGCCTCGGTGACGCTGATCATCGCCCAACGCCTGGCCCGCCGGCTCTGCCCCCAGTGCAAGACCGCAGCGGAAATCCCGCCCGATGCGCTGATCGAGGAAGGCTTCTCGGCCGAGGAAATCGAGCATCTCACGATCTACGAAGCCAATCTGAAAGGTTGCGATCATTGTACCGACGGCTATCGTGGACGCGTGGGGATCTATCAGGTGATGCCGGTCACCGATGCCATCGGCCAGATCATCATGTCGGGCGGCCATGCCGACGACATCGAGAAACAGGCCGCCTCGGAGGGCGTGCTCAACCTTCGCCAGGCCGGCCTCAACAAGGTGCGCCACGGGGTCATCAGCCTGGCCGAACTCAACCGCGTTACGGTGGAATAGAGATCACGGCCCGTTGTCGCTGCCAACGGCGGCGTGGCAAGCCCGATCGCATCCCGCGCCCTCGCCGAATGGGACCATTCGAACACACCGGGGCGACCGCCAAGCCTTGGCATGACGCGCCATCGCGGACCGGTCGGCGCCCATGCCGCGTAACCGGTCCCGAACCGGGGCATCGCGGTCGCACCGTGCGTAGACTGAAGGATTTGCGCCGCAACGCCGTGTGATGCAAAAACGCGCCGGCCGCCGACCAGGCCGACGCGGACAGTGACGTAGGTCGGATGAGGTGCCTGCGCCGTAATCCGACAGCCGAGTACCGGATTACGCGCTGCGCGCTAATCCGACCTACCGCCTGCCTTGACTGCACTTTGCAAATATCAAGAGCCCGGTTGCGCGCCCCCGCGCCGTCGTCGAATTGTGCCATTCGCATACAGCGGCGCGACCGCCCGGTCTTGGCGTAGCACACCATCGCCCGGCGGACGACGTCCATCCCGCGTTATCGGCCCGAACCGGGGCGTAGCGGCCGCACTCGCGCAGGCCAAAAGATTTACGCCGCAACGCCGTGTGGTGCAAAATCGCGCCGGCCGCCGGCCAGGCCGGCGCGGACAGTGGCGTAGGTCGGATTACGCGCTGCGCGCTGATCCGACCTGCCGTCAGGTCATTGTCTTTAAATTAATTCGCTGCAAAAAAGAGCCTGCCCATGCCCTCGTTGACCCAAGAGCGGTATAGCTGTCGCACTGCGCCCGCGCCGAGGTTCACCTGCCCGGCCTGCGCCGGACGTGGGCGGCCGGCCGCGCCGCCGAAGCGGCGCGTCGCCCACGTCGCCCTTATCAGGCCTGCTCGGGCGTCTTCTCGCTTGACGAGACATCCAGATCGAGCTCATCGTTGACCACCCGGACCACCACGCGGCCGCCGTGGGCCAGTTCACCGAACAGCAGCTCCTCGGCCAGCGGTTTCTTGATGTTCTCCTGAATCACGCGGCCCATCGGGCGTGCGCCCATCTTCTCATCGTAGCCGCGCGCGGCCAGCCAGGCCCTTGCCTCGGACTCGACCACCAGCTCCACACCGCGCTCTTCGAGCTGGGCCTCGAGCTGCAGCACGAACTTGTCGACCACACGCTCGATGATATCGCCCTTGAGCGGCGCGAACTGGATGATGGAGTCCAGACGGTTGCGGAACTCGGGCGAAAAACCGCGGCGGATCGCCTCCAGGCCATCCGTGCTGTTATCGGATGGATTGAAGCCGATACTGCGGCTGGCCATCTGCTCCGCGCCAGCGTTGGTCGTCATCACCAGGATGACGTTGCGGAAATCCGCCTGCCGGCCATTGTTATCGGTGAGCGTACCGTGGTCCATCACCTGCAGCAGCAGGTTGTAGATGTCCGGATGCGCCTTTTCGATCTCGTCCAGCAGAATCACCGAGTGCGGCTGCTTGTTGACCGCCTCGGTCAGCAGGCCGCCCTGGTCGTAGCCGACATAGCCCGGGGGCGCGCCGATCAGGCGCGACACGGTATGCCGCTCCATGTATTCCGACATGTCAAACCGGATCAGCTCAACGCCCAGATGCAGCGCGAGCTGACGTGTGACTTCGGTCTTGCCGACGCCGGTAGGCCCGGCGAACAGGAACGAGCCGATCGGCTTGTCGCGGTTATCCAGCCCCGAGCGTGACATCTTGATCGCGCTGGACAGCGAGTCCACGGCCTCGTCCTGGCCGAAGATGACCAGCTTGAGATCGCGATCGAGCGTGCTGAGCACGGCACGGTCGTCGCGGGACACGGTCTTGGACGGAATCCGGGCGATCCGCGAGACCATTTCCTCAATATCCCGAACCTGCACCGTCTTGCGCCGCTTGGTCGACGGCCGCAGACGCAGACGCGCTCCCGCCTCGTCGATCAGGTCGATCGCCTTGTCGGGCAGATGCCGGTCGTTGATATGACGCGCCGACAACTCGGCCGCCGCCTCCAGCGCCGGGTTGGTGAAGCGCACCTGGTGGTGCTCCTCGAACCGGGTCTTGAGCCCCTTGAGGATCTGCACGGTGTCGGCCACGCTCGGCTCCGGCACATCCACCTTCTGGAACCGGCGCGCCAGGGCGCGATCCTTTTCGAAGATGTTGCGGAATTCCTGGTACGTGGTCGCGCCCATGCAGCGCAGTTCGCCCGAGGCCAGCTTCGGCTTGAGCAGGTTCGAGGCATCCATCACGCCGCCCGAGGCCGCGCCGGCGCCGATCACGGTATGGATCTCGTCGATGAACAACACCGCACCTTTTTGCTTGCCGAGTTCGGCGAGCACACCCTTCAGGCGCTTCTCGAAATCGCCGCGGTACTTGGTGCCCGCGATCAGTGCGCCAAGATCCAGGGCATAGATCACGCTCTTGGACAGAATATCCGGCACACGCCCTTCGACGACCATCCGCGCCAGCCCTTCGGCGATCGCGGTCTTGCCGACGCCGGCCTCGCCTACCAGCAAGGGATTGTTCTTGCGCCGACGGCACAATGTCTGGATCACGCGCTCGATCTCGTGCTCGCGGCCGATCAGCGGGTCCACGTCGCCCTCGGCGGCCTTGCGGTTCAGATTGGTGGCGTACTGTTCCAGCGGCGACGCGCTCGACTCGCCGTTCTCGTCGCTCTGCGACTGGCCGGCGCTGCCGGCGTCACCGGATTCCTCGCCCGACTTGTTGACGCCGTGCGAGACGAAATTGACCACGTCCAGGCGCGTGACGTCCTGTTCGCCCAGCAGGTATACCGCGTGCGACTCCTGCTCGGAGAAGATCGCGATCAGCACATTGACCGCGGTGACCTCCTTCTTGCCGGACGACTGCACGTGATAGACCGCGCGCTGCAGCACGCGCTGGAAACCCAGCGTCGGCTGAACCTCGTGGTCTTCGCCGGCCGGCACGACCGGCACATGCGTGTCGATGTAATTCTTGAGTTCACGCTCGAGACGTTGAATGTCGGTGTTCACGGCCTCGAGCACCTCGATCACTGCCGGATTGTCCAGCAATGACATCAGCAAATGCTCGACGGTGAGCATTTCGTGATGCTGACGACGCGCAACCATGAAGGCGGCGTCGAGTGCAGTCTGCAGTTCTTGGCTGAGCATTTTGCGTCCCCGAACTTGGCGTTCGATTTAAACCTGCGGCGCGACGTGTCGGCCGTCCTTTCAGGCCTCTTCCATAGTACACAACAGCGGGTGCTGGTGTGCGCGTGCGTGGTCGTTGACCAGCTGCACCTTGGTCTCCGCGATCTGGGCGGTATAGGTGCCGGCCACGGCCTTTCCGCGTGTATGAACGGTCAGCATGATCTGTACCGCCTTGTCCCGGTCATGGGTGAAATAAGTCATCAGCACTTCGACCACGAATTCCATCGGCGTGTAGTCGTCGTTATGCATGACCACCTTATACAACGGCGGCTTCTTGGTCCTGGGCTTTTCGGGCGCGACCGCGGTACCGCCGTCTTCGTGCCCGATTTTCGGTTTGTCGGTATCAGTCATGTCGACCCCTGGGTTTCATTCGACGTGAAACGCGACGCGCGCCGGTGTCGCCGCCGATTGAAAGATAGAGAAAGACGGGTGGCATGGCGGCACCGAACACGCGGCATTCACGCCGGCCGTGCAGGCCATCTTCGATCCGATTATGCGATCCGCAACCATCAACGGCTACAGATATAGGGGCAGGAAGGCCGTGAATCAATCGCTCGATCAAGGATCCGGCCCGCACCCTCGAATCGCGCGAAATCCGGCCTATTCGCCGAGGTTATGCGCCAACTGCTGACGAATCCGGCGCGGCACGCCCTGCGCCACCTCGAGCCGCGCGACGCCGATCGCGCTGGCAAATGCCGTCGCGTCGGCATCGCCATGAGATTTGACCACGGTCGCCTGCAGCCCCACCAGCGTAGCGCCGTTGTACTGGCGCGGGTCGACACGGCTGCGAAACGCCCGAAGCACGGGCATGGCCAGAACCGCCGAGGCCTTGGTCAGCCAGTTGCGCGCGAACTCCTCACGCAGATACTGGGCGATCAGCTTGCCCAGGCCCTCGCTGGTCTTGAGCGCTACATTGCCGACGAAACCATCACAGACCACCACATCCACATCGCCGATATAGATATCGTCACCTTCGACAAAGCCGATGTAGTTCAGTCCGCTTGCCGCGAGCAGCCGGCCGGCGTCCTTGATCTGCTGATTGCCCTTGATTTCCTCGGCGCCGATGTTGAGCAACCCGACGCGCGGATGCTCGATCCCGTGCACCGCACTCGCAAGCACGGCGCCCATGACCGCGAACTGGAACAGCTGCTCGGGCGTGCTCTCGGCACTCGCGCCCAAATCCAGCATCAGGGTGTGCCCGTCGCGCGAGGGAATCGGCGAAATGATCGCCGGCCGATCGATGCCGGAGAGCGTCTTGAGTACGAACCGGGCAGTGGCCATCAGCGCGCCGGTATTGCCCGCCGATACGCAGGCATCGGCCTCACCGCTGTGCACCAGATTGACCGCCACGCGCATGGAGGAGTCTTTTTTCTGGCGCAACGCGCGCGCAGGCGACTCGCACATGTCGACGACCTCGCCGGCATGCACGACCTCGAGACGATCGAGCACGGCATCGCTTTTCTGACGCCGCCCGCGATCCGCGATCTGTGCCTCGAGCGCCGCCGCATCACCCACCAGTTTCAGCACGATGTCCTCGTGCCGACGCAGGCTGGCGATCGCCGCTTCGACGGCCACGGCACTGCCATGGTCGCCACTCATCGCGTCAACGGCGATACGAATCATGCCGGACACGTGATCGCCAGCGGTCGCTGCACTTGTTTCATCCCCTCGCCCCATGTTCAACGCGATACCGCGCAGCGCCCGTCACCCGGACGCCGCGCTATCGGCTGGATACGATGACGCGCGCGGAAAACTCTAGACGTCGTCGCCGGTCTCGACCACGCGCCGGCCACGGTAGAAACCGTCGCGGGTCACGTGGTGACGACGATGCGTCTCGCCCGTGGTCGGGTCGATCGACAGCGTCGGACGATCCATGCTCGCATGCGTGTTGCGACGCTTGTCACGCTTCGAACGGGATTTACGGTTTTGTTGGACGGCCATAGCACTGCCTTTGGGTTATCCGGATCGGGGTCTACCGCGGCTCATCGTCATCGCGCTTGAGCGATGCCAACGCCGCGAACGGGTTCGGTTTGTCTGGCGCCGGACTGTTCTCCGGCGCTTTCTGTTCGGTGTCGTAGGCCGCCCGGCATACCGGGCGGTCGCACTGCACGATCATCGGCAGCGCGAGCAGGAGTTCATCGTCGATCAGCGCATGCACATCCAGCATATCGCCTTCGCTCAGAATCGGCTCCCACTCGCGCGGCACGGCGGCCGCGGCCTCGTCACTTGCGACGACGATGCCCGCCACGTGGACATCCATCGCCTGGGCGGTGGGCTGCAGGCAACGCTGACACGGCAGCATGAGTGTCGTGCGCACTCGCCCGGTCAGCACCACCCGTCGCTGGTTATCCTCGTCGAGCAACAACGACGCCTCAACCGGCGCATCCGACGCCTCGGCCACGACGGCACGGGTCCGAGGCAACGCCGACAACGACAAACGGCCGGTCAGGCGCGCCTTGTCGACCGCCCGGCGGCGATAGTCTATTCGCCGCGTCATTTGTTGCCCCGACGACATGGCGCGCGATAATAGGGTGCAAGCCGCCGCAAGTCAAAGCTTTTCGCCCGGGCGACCGGTCGTATCCGGCCGTGCGGTCGCTTGCTTTATGCTCGCTTGCGTCATTTTCAATCCCACACGCTCATGAGCGCGCATCGCCCCCACGTGATTCTGGCCTCCAGCTCGGTCTGGCGCCGCCAGCTGCTGCAACAGATCGGCCTGCCCTTCGAGGCCACCTCGCCCGATGTCGACGAGACCGCGCACGCCGGCGAGTCCGGCGACGCGCTGGCCTGCCGCCTGGCCCGGGCCAAGGCCGAGAAGGTGGCCGCCGACTGGCCCGAAGCGGTGGTCATCGGCAGCGACCAGGTTGCCGACGTCGATGGATACATTCTGGGCAAGCCGGGCACCGCCGCCCGCGCGCGCGAACAATTAAGGTGGCAGTCGGGCAAGCGCGTGCTCTTTCATACCGGGCTGTGCGTCTGCGCGCCGGCGTTCGCCGAGCCGCGCCTGCACCTCGAAACCGTGACCACCCGGTTTCGCGAGCTGGACGATGCCGAGATCGCGCGCTATGTGGCGGCCGAGGATGTCACCGCCACGGCCGGCAGCCTCAAGTCCGAAGGCCTCGGCATCACCCTGGTGGCGGCGATCGAATCCAGCGACCCCAGCGCCCTGGTGGGGTTGCCGCTGATCGGCCTGCGCCGGCTGCTCGCCGAGGCCGGCATTGCCCTGCCCTGACTCAGGGCGCCCCGGTTTTACCGGCGGCCAACCAGGCCGGCAACGCCCGTACATCCGCGATCACGTCGATTGCGCCCGCGCGGCGCAGGCGGATTTCATCGTGCACGCCGCAACGCACGGCGAGCCCGTCGACGCCCGCGGCGCGCGCCATCACCATGTCGTATTCGGTATCGCCGACCATCAGCGCCGCCTCGGGTTCGGTTGCCGTGCGCAGCAGGATGTCGTCGATCATGTTGGGCGCCGGCTTGGGCACCGACTCATCCGCGCAACGGGTGATGCGAAACAGCCCCTTCGAATCGGTTGCGTGCATCGCGCGATCCAGCCCGCGCCGGTTCTTTCCGGTCGCCACGGCCAGCTCGATCCCCTGCTCGCCGAGATGGACCAGCGCCTCGCGCGCGCCCTCGAACAGTCGCGGTGCCGCGCGTGGCCAACCGTAGCGCTGGCGATACTGGCTGATGCGATCGCGCACCCGGACCGGATCCAGCTCCGGAAACAGTCGCCCCAGCACCTCCTGGATACCGAGGCCGACGAGCTCGCGCATCTGGGCCGGCGTGCGCTCGGGCAGGCCGGTATCCTGAATCGCCTGCTGCAGGGTGCCGACAAGCTCGCCGGCCGAATCCATGAGCGTGCCGTCCCAGTCGAATATGATCAGCTGGTAATCGCGCGCCATCACGCTCGCCCCAGGCGGTCGAAGACCGCTGCCAGATCGGGCGCGAGCGGTGCCTCGAAGACATGCGGCCGCCCATCGAAATGCAGCCGTACCGAGGCCGCGTGCAGCGCCAGCCGCGCCAGGCCCCGATCACGCCAGCGACTGGTCCGCGCGTTCGGGCCGTACTTGTCGTCGGCGGCCACGGGATGACCGCAGTGCGCCGCGTGCACCCGGATCTGGTGCGTGCGGCCGGTCCGGATCTCGACGTCCATACGCGTGGCGTCGGCATAGAACTCGGCCGGGGCGAAGCGCGACAGGCTGGCCCGTCCGCCGTCGTGATCGACCGTGACCACGCGCTCGCCGGCGCGCTCCACATCGCGCGACAGCGGCGCATCGACCTCGATCGTGCCGTGGGGCCACCGCCCCTCGACCAGAGCGATGTAGCGCTTGGTCGCCGACGCGTCGTTGAGGCCGGCCCGCAGATCGTCGAGCGCGGCGCGGGAACGCGCCACCAGCAGACAGCCGCTGGTCTGCCGGTCGAGGCGATGCACGAGCTCGAAATACTGGCCGGGGCGTGCGGCCCGCAGCACTTCGATCAACCCGAAGCGCAGGCCGCTGCCGGCATGCACGGCCAGCCCCGCCGGCTTGGCGAACACCAGATAATCGGCGGTTTCGGCCACGACCGCGGCGTTGACCTTGTCCATCAGCGCGTCGGGCGGCCGCCCCGGGTCGGCCTTGGGGGCCTGGTGGACCGGCGGAATACGCACATCGTCGGCTTCGACGAGCCGGGTCCCGGGCCTGGCCCGGCCCTTGTTCACGCGCACTTCACCGCTGCGAATGATTTTGTAAACGCGCGATTTCGGCACGTTTTTGAATTCACGCAGCAAAAAATTATCCAGCCGCATGCCGTCGTCGTTGGCGTGCACCCGAACATGTCGTACTTGAGGCCGCTGCGTTGTCAGATTACACTCCCAAGGTCGCGCATACGCGGCACATCGGAAGTCGATGTAGCCAGCGAGCGCTGACCGACAGTTATTTCGAACACGCTGGTGCGTAACGGTTGAAAGCCTATCACGGCACGTTCGCTCAGCGGTTCCCGATTCTTGAGTTATCCATTCATCTTATGCGCTCCTGTCTGACCGCCGTAGTCCCCATTCTGCTTGCCGCGATGCTTGGCGAGTGTGCGCGGGGTACGTCGCGGTCGGCCGCGTGGCAACGCGTCCATACGCGCCGCGCCCGGGTCGCCAGTCGAGCGCGCCACTGGATCCCAATCCATGAAACGTATTTTGGTCAACGCCACCCAGCCGGAAGAGCTGCGGGTGGCCATCGTCGATGGACAGAAACTGCATGACCTCGACATCGAGGTCGGTTCTAGAGAACAACGCAAGGCCAATGTCTACAAGGGACGCGTAACCCGGGTCGAGCCCAGCCTGGAGGCCGCCTTCATCGATTACGGTGGCAATCGCCACGGGTTCCTGCCGCTCAAGGAAGTCGCCAAGTCCTACTACGAGAAAGCGGACGGCAACGGCAAGGCGACGCTATCCGAAGGCCAGGAAGTCATTGTCCAGGTGGAGAAGGAGGAACGCGGCAACAAGGGGGCCGCGCTCACCACCTACATCAGCCTCGCCGGGCGCTATCTGGTGCTCATGCCGAACAACCCGCGGGCGGGCGGCGTGTCCCGTCGCATCGAGGGCGAGGAGCGTAACGAGCTGCGCGAAGCACTCAACGAAGTCCAGGTGCCCGAGGGCATGGGCGTGATCGTGCGCACCGCCGGGGTCGGCCGCTGCGCCGAGGAACTGCAGTGGGATCTGGACTATCTCGCGCACGTCTGGAAAGCGATCAACGATGCGGCGGACGCGCGCAAGGCGCCGTTCCTGATCTACCAGGAATCCAACGTCATCATCCGCGCGCTGCGCGATTACCTGCGCGATGATATCGGCGAGGTCGTCATCGACCAGCCCGAGGTCTACGAGACCGGGCGCGAGTTCATGCAGCAGGTCATGCCGCACGCCCTGAACAAGCTCAAGCAATACACCGATGAAACGCCGCTGTTCTCGCGTTTCCAGGTCGAGTCGCAGATCGAATCCGCCTTCGAGCGCGAGGTCACCCTGCCCTCCGGCGGTTCGATCGTAATCGATCACACCGAAGCCATGACCTCGGTCGACATCAACTCGGCACGCGCCACCAAGGGCGCCGGCATCGAGGAAACGGCCTTCAACACCAACGTCGAGGCGGCCGAGGAAGTCGCGCGTCAGCTGCGCATTCGCGATCTCGGCGGCCTGGTGGTGATCGATTTCATCGACATGGAGAGCGCGAAGAACCAGCGCGAAGTCGAGAATCGCCTCAAGCAGGCGGCCAAGGCCGATCGCGCGCGCGTCCAGATCGGGCGGATATCGCGCTTCGGCCTGCTGGAGATGTCGCGCCAGCGGCTCAAGCCGTCGCTGTCCGAATACTCCAGCCAGGTCTGCCCGCGCTGCCTCGGCCGCGGCTCGATCCGCAGCGTCGAATCGCTGTCGCTGTCGATCCTCCGCTTGCTGGAAGAGGAGGCGATGAAGCCGGGTACGGGCCGCGTGATCGTGCAGTTGCCGATCCCGGTCGCGAGCTTCCTGCTCAACGAAAAGCGCAGCGATCTGGCGGACGTCGAACGGCGCGCCAAGACCCGGATCACGCTGGTTCCCAACAACGAACTCGAAACGCCGCACTACGAGATCCGGCGCGTCCGCGGCGACCAGCTCACCGAAGAAGACAACAACGCCGCCAGCTACAAGATCGACACCCAGGTCGATATCGAAAAACCGGCGGAGCCCGATCACCAGGCCAGTACGCGCAAGGCCCGCGAGGAGCCCGCGGTCAAGCGCGTCGCCCGTCCCGATGCGCCGGTCATCGAGCGCAGCGAGCCCGCCAGCACCACCGCCGGCGCCAGCACCCCGCCGCCGGCGGCAACACCCGAGCCGGCCGCCACCATGACCCCATGGCAGCAGCTCTGGGACGCGCTTCGGCGCATCTTCAGCGGCGAGGCCGATCTCGGCGCCTCAGGCTCGGGCCCGGCCAGCCGCGAGACAACCACGCAGAAAACCGAACACGACCAGCGCCGCCGCGGCGCGGACGCGAAGTCCGGCGACGAGTCGGCCGGCCGGCGCGCGGAATCCGGCGACGGCAACGCGAAGACAAATGCGCGCGGCGACAAGTCGCGGAATGACGACAACAACCGCGGCACCGGCAACAGCCGGAGTGGCAACAGCCGGAATGGCAATCGTCGGCGTGGCGGGCGCAACCGCAGTCGCGACGAGGACAGCAACGGCCAGTCGTCGAAGCAGAGTCCGGGCCAGAATGCGGACAAGGCGGCGCCGAAGCAGGACGCCGGGAAGTCCGACAAACCGGCCGAGGACACGGCCCAGAGCAACCGCGACAAGGCCGCCGCGGCACGCAAGGACGCCGACAATTCACGCAGCAAGGCCGCCGAAGCGCAGGCCAAACAGTCCGCGCAGGGCAACAAGCGCGCGGACAATAGCGCGAGCCGCAAGCCGGAGCCGAAGACCGACGACGCCGATCAGGCCAGCGACGAGCCGAACCGGACGAACAACGACGCATCGGGCGCCGATGACAACACCGGATCGGGCGAAGCCAAGCGCGGCCGGCGCCGTCGGCGCGGCGGCCGCGGCCGGCGCGGTGGCCGCAAGCGCGGTGGCGGCACGGACAACGACACCGACGAACAGAAGGCGGCCACGACGAGCGATACCGCTAACGGCGCGGCAAGCACCGAAGACGAGGCGTCGGGCGCGGATCAGCACGCGCAGGCCGCGCAGACCCGGCCCCGTTCCGACGCAGGCGAAGCCGAGATGGCCGGGGGCGACGACGACAACACGCCCGCGGCAGACCGGAAGGCCGAGGGATCGGCGGATACGTCTTCGAAACGAAACCGGGGCGATGCCCAGGCCAGTGAGGACAGGCCGGATCGGGGTGCCGATGGCCAGAACGGCACAAAACGCCAGCCCAGGGCGACGCTTCCCGAAGTCGAGGACAAGCCCTGGTCGGCCGTGACCGCGAGCGATAACGCCCGCAGCGCCAGCCAGAATGACAACGACACCCCCGCGGCACCGAAAACCGAACCCGAGGGTGGCAAGCCGGACAAGCCCAAACGCCGCCGGCGGGCCAAGGCTTCGAGCGCCGCCGATACGGCGGACGCTACCCCGGGCGAAGACGCGCCGAGCGCGCCGGCCGCCGGCCAGGACGACGGCACGACGGCGGATTCGAGCGAGATTGCCGACAAGCCACGCAAGAGCAAGCCGAAACGTCGGCGTTCGACCGCCAGCAAGGCGGCCGCCAGTGAGGACACGGATGGCCAGGCCGCCGCGCCGGCCGAGCCGAACAAGACGCCGCAGGAAGCGCCGGCTGCCAGCGCCGAGGAGTCGGCCGCCGTGTCCGAGTCGGGCGAGGCCGCCGGCAAACCGGTCGACACCCCGGCCACGGCCGCCACGCCGGACGCGTCGAGCGCTTCGCAGACCCCGTCGGCACGCGTTGATGACGTGACGCCGGCCACGAACGCCCACGAGGTGAAAGCAGACGAAGCCGGGCATGCGTCCGACACCGCGTCGCCGACCGGCGCTACGCAACCGGGCAACGATGAGCGCGCCCGCCTGCAGCAGGTCGAAACCAGTGCGGCGGCGACATCGCAGCCCGAGACCGAAGACCGCGTCGCCGACGCATCGACCGAGGCGGCGCACGATGAGGCCGCGACCGCGTCGGCCGACGACGAACCGGTTGCCGCCGCTGCCACGCGCGTCGCGGCATCGGCGGTCGTTGAGGCGGCGTCCCCCGCCGAGCCCGAACTGACGCAGGTGGAAACGCGTTCCGAGCAGGCGCCGCACGCCGCGCACGGAGCCGATACCGAAGCCGGGACCACGACGCAGGACGGCGAGAAAACCCAGCCGGACGATACCCCGGCCGCGTCTGCGGACAAGGCAGACGAAAGCCCGGAAAAGCCCCGCTGATCGCGGGGCAGATGGCCGTTGCATCGGTTCGCGCCCGGCATCGGGCCTGCCTTGTCGTGCCGCGTGCCGCGCGCGGCACGGCAAGGCACCGACACCAGACGATGAATTGACGTAACGAGACATAGCACGCAGCCGGCCCCTTGAGCGCCTGTTTCAATAGCGGCAAGCGCGGGCCGGTTGCCCGGTCGGGCTCAGCGTGCGACGAGACGCCCGCTGATATCGACGATCAGCCCCTCGATACAGGTTTCGATCATGTTCAGTACACGATCGAATCCACCCGCGCCGCCGTAATACGGGTCGCCCACGGGCTGGCCCCGGTATTCGGCGCTGAAGTCGCCGAGCAGGGCGATTCTGTCCAGCAATTCGCGACGACCATCGGCCATGGCCCGAAGATCGGCCCGATTGCTCTCATCCATGGCAATCACATAATCGAAGGCCGCCAGATCGACCGGCGATACCTGCCGCCCGCGCAGGCGGCTGAGATCGTAGCCGCGGGCAGCGGCCGCCGCCATGGCGCGCCGATCCGGCGGCTCCCCCACGTGCCACGGCCCGGTGCCGGCGGAATCCACCACCACACGCCCGGCCAGACCCGCCGCGTCGAGGCGGCGTCTCATGATGCCTTCGGCCGTGGGCGATCGGCAGATATTGCCGAGGCACACGAACAGGACACGCATTTCGGCGTTGTTCTCGAGCCCGCTCATGCGCCCTGCATCCGCTGTGTCACGAGGGCGAGATCGGCTTCGGTGTCGACCCCGGGCCCCGGCAGGGCCACGGCATCAACCAATGCGATCGGCAGCCCGATATCGAAGGCGCGCAGCTGCTCCAGCGATTCATGGCGCTCGAGAAAACCGGGCGCGGTGGCGGCGAAGGTCCGCAGGGCGTCGACCCGGTAGGCGTAGATGCCGAGATGGCGCTGGGCCGCGCCCTCGAAGGCGGTGTTGCCGCTGTCGCGGTGATAGGGAATCGGCGCCCGGCTGAAATACAGCGCGCGTCCTCTCGCGGCCACCACCTTCACGATGTTCGGGTTGCGAAAATCCTCGGCGCTGGCAATCGGCGTCGCGGCCGTGGCCATCGCGGCGCCGGGATCGTCGTGCAGCGCCTGTGCCACCTGATCGATCAAGGCAGGCGGCATCATGGGCTCATCCGCCTGCACATTGACCACGATCGCGTCGGCCGCCCACTGCGCCCCTGCCACCACCTCCGCGATGCGATCACTCCCACAGCTGTGCTCCGGGCGCGTCATGACCGCCCGCGCGCCGGCCCGCTCGACCGCCGCCGCGATTTCCGCCGAATCGGTCGCCACGATCACCGAAGCCGCGGAACTCGCCGACGCGGCCCGACAGACGTGCTCGACCATCGGCCGGCCCGCGATCTCGCGCAGCACCTTGCCCGGAAGACGCGTACTGGCCAGTCGGGCCGGAATGACGACGTGAAAATTCATTCGTGCTCCTGCATGGGAACGATGCGCCGCAGTAACGCATCGATGTCGTTCGTACAATCCGGCGACAAGCGCGTGGTGACCGGCACGGCCCAGAGGTCGCGGTCGCCGAAGCGCGTGCATTTCACCGCATCCTTTTCGGTCATCAAGACGGGCCGATCGTCGCCGAACGCGAGATCGGCGCGCCGGTAACGATGGTGATCGGGTGCGGCATGCCGAATCACGTCGAGACCGGCGGCTTCGAGCATATCGAAAAATCGCGCCGGCTCGCCGATGCCGGCCACGGCATGCACCGTCGTGCCGCGAAAGCTCTCCAGCGCCGCCATCCGGCCATCGCGCAGCGAACGCGCCCGGCCCGGCTCGAGCCAGAAATCGCGACCCGCGCCCTGGACACACTCCAGATCGACCCGAGCCAGACGGCTTGTCGGCTCGCGCAGGGGCCCGGCCGGCAGCAGCCAGCCGTTACCATAGCCGCGGCGCGCGTCCCGCACGGCGATCTCGGCGTCGCGCGCCAGCCGATAGTGCTGCAAGCCATCGTCGGCAATGACCAGGTCGACATCGTGCCCGGCGATCAGATGCCGCGCCGCGGCCACCCGGTCCGGATCGACCACCACCGGGATGCCGGCGCGCTGTGCAATCAGGACCGGCTCGTCGCCGCCCTCGGCGGGTCGCGTGTCGGCGCGTACCGTCAGCGGATAATGCGCGGCGTGCCCGCCATAGCCGCGCGCGACCAGCCCGGGGCGCAGCCCGAGCGCGCGCGCGCGTGCAATGACGGCCAGTGTGAGCGGCGTCTTGCCGCTGCCGCCGACGCTGATGTTGCCCACCACGAGCACCGGCCGCGCCACGCGTTGCGCGGCCCGCCAGCCCCGCCGGTACGCCATCCGGCGGCCGGCCACGATCATGCCGTAGAGTACGGCCAGCGGCACCAGCGCCCAGGGCGCATGCGCACCATACCAGCGCCGCTCGATCGCTACCGACCACCGCGATCGGCTCACGCCCCGTCCGGACGTGCGAACTGGATGTCGTGCAGGCCCCGATAATGACCGGCATGCGCCATCAGTTCCGCGTGGCTGCCCTGCTCGACCACCCGGCCATCGTGCATCACCACGATGCGGTCGGCATCCTGGATGGTCGACAGGCGATGCGCGATCACCAGGGTGGTGCGATCGCGCATGAGGTTGTCGAGCCCCTTCTGGATCGCCTTCTCCGACTCCGTGTCCAGGGCCGAGGTGGCTTCGTCGAGGATCAGGATCGGGGCATTCTTGAGCAGCGCGCGCGCGATCGCCACACGCTGTCGCTGGCCGCCGGAGAGCATCAGGCCGTTCTGCCCCACAAGCGTGTCGTAGCCCGCGGGCAGTGATTCGATGAAGTCAGCCGCGTAGGCGCGACGCGCGGCGTCTTCGATCATCCCGCGCCGGGTGTCGCCGAGCGCGCCGTAGGCGATGTTGGCGGCAATCGTGTCGTTGAACAACACCACGTTCTGGTCGACCAGGCTGATCTGGCGCCGCAAGTCGGCCAGCCGGTAGTCCGCAATGGGCACATCGTCGAGTGCGATCCGCCCCGTCTGGATATCGTAGAAGCGCGGCAGCAACGACAGCAGCGTCGACTTGCCGCTACCCGAGCGGCCCACGAACGCCACCGTCTGCCCCGGTTCCACATGGAAGCTGATGTCGTCCAGCACGTCGTGATCACCGCCCGGATAACGAAATGATACATTCGCCACATCGATCCGGCCCGCGGCGCGCGCCAGGCGGCGCGTGCCGCGGTCGGGCTCGCCCGGCTCGTCGATCAATTCGAAAATCGCACCCGCGGCCGCCATCCCCGCCTGAATCGTGGCATTGACCCCGGTGAGGCGCTTGATCGGGCCCATCGTCCCCATCATGGCGCCGAAGAAGGTGGCCAGATCGCCCGGCGTCATCACGCCGCCGCCGGTGTTGTGCACCGCCACCGCGACCACGAACGCAATGGCAATGGCCGCAATGAACTGAATCACCGGTATGCTCGCCGCGCTCGTGGTGGCCTTGCGCATCGACACCTGCCGATTGCGGCGGTTGACCCGCTCGAACGCATCGCGCTCCTGGTCCTCGCCACCGAAGACCTTGACCACGCGCTGGCCGGTCAGCGCCTCCTCGCTGATGTGCGTGATGTCGCCCATCGACTGCTGAATGGTGGCGCTGTAGCGCCGGAATCGCCTCGACACATGATTGACGATCAACGCAATGATCGGGCCCACCAGGAGCGTGATCAGCGCCAGCGACCAGTTGACCCAGAACATCAGCAGCGTGAACCCCACGATGCGCAGGGTGTCCTGGATGACGATGGTGATCGCGCTGGTGGCCGCCCCGGAGATCTGGCTCGTGTAATACGTCAGCATCGCCGTCGTGCGGCCGGTGGTATGACGGTCGAAGAAACTCGCCGGCAGGCGCAGGAACTTCTCGAACACGTCCGAGCGCACGTTGTAGACCACGTGGTTGGCGACCCAGGCCATGCAATAACTGGCCACGAAGCCGGCGATGCCGCGACCGACGAACAGGCCCAGGATGAAGACCGGGATCCAGCGGATCATCCACGGATCGCGATGCACGATGCTGCCGTCCAGCAGCGGCTTGAGGATATAGATCAGGGCCGTGTCGGCACCGGCGTACACCGCCATGCCGGCGCCCGCGAAAGCCAGCCAGTGCTTGTAGCGCCAGGTGTAGCGCAGCAGACGAGGATAGATTTCCCCGATCGGCATATCGGTTTCGATGCTGTTGCGCGCCAACTGGACTGCTCCCTGTCGCCCCGGCTCGCGGCAGCCGGCTGGCTCGGACGAGCCGCTGCATGGCTCGCCATGGCCGCTCCCACGGCCGCTGCCGTGAACGCGCATGATAATCATGCAGTTGCCGAGGGGCTACCCGCCGGGCCGCGGCTGCTGCCAGAAACGACGGTGCTGCCAGCGCCAACGCGTCACCCGCGGCGCATGCGGCGCCGGCCACGCCACCTCCAGCGCCCCGGCGGTCGCGGTATTGAACAGCTCGATGCCGCGCGCTCGATAGCGGGACACCACCGCCGGCCGCGGGAACCCCCAGCGGTTGTGCCAGCCGGCGGATACCAGCGCCACCGCCGGGTCCACTGCGTTGATGAATGCCGGCGAAGACGAGGTCGTGCTGCCATGGTGCGGCACCACCAGGACATCGCTCGCGATCGCTTCGCCTTCCCGTTCCAGCAGCGCCCGCTCGCCCGGGGCCTCGATGTCGCCGGTCATGAGCACACTCGCGCCCGGCGCATGAATCCGCAGCACACAGGAATACTCATTGCTGTCATGTGCGTCGGCGGCTTCGGCCTCGCTGGGATAGCGCAGGTCGAAATCCACACCGTCCCACCGCCAATGCTGACCGGCGCGGCACGGATCCCCGCTGTGCGCGCCCTGGCGATGCAATACCTCAGCCTGCGCCATGACCGCCGCTGCGCCGCCGACATGATCCATGTCGCCGTGGCTGATCAGCAGCCGGTCGATTTCAAGCCGCCCGACCTGGCGCAAATACGGCAGCACGATCATGGCGCCGGCATCGAAACCTGTGCGGTACGCCGGTCCCGCGTCGAACACCAGCGTGTGATGCGCGGTGCGAACCACACTCGCCAGCCCCTGTCCGACATCGAGCACGGTCAGGCGAAAACGGCCGGGCGCGATGGCCTGACCGGACGGGCGCCAACCAATGACCGCCGGCAGAATGAGCATTGCGCCGAGCGCACGAATTCGCCACGGCACCGGCACGGCCGCCAGCAACAGGGCAGTGATGGCAAGGACGAGCGCCAGCCCGCCCGGCAGCACGTGATGGAATGACGCCAGCGGCCATTGCGCCGCCCATTCCAGACCCGGCCACAGCGCGGCCAGCGCCGCGGCGATCTTGGCCAGCAACCAGCCGCCCGCACCGGCCGGCGCCACCAGCGCGGCGACCCCGCCCAAGAGCACGAGCGGTACCGCGAGGCTGGCCGCCGGGATCAGGAGCGCGTTGACCAGCGGCGCCACCAGCGACGCCTGGCCAAAGAACCAGAGCGTGAGCGGCATCAGCACGGCCACCAGACCGAGCTGGAAGTACAGCGCCTTGCGCCACCAGGCCCCGTCCACCAGGGTCGCGATCCAGATCAACCATGCGACCGCCGCAAACGACAGCCAGAACCCGGGCGCGATCACCGAGGCCGGATGCCACAGCACCACGATCAACGCCGCCCAGGCCAGCGCCCGGCTGGCGCCGATATCGCGTTCGGCCACCACCGCAGCCAACAATACGGCCGCCATGATCACCGCGCGCTGGGTGGGCAGCGCCCAGCCGGCCAGCGCGGCATAGCCGACGGCCCCGGCCATTGCCACCACGGCGGCCACACGCCGCGCCTGCCGCGCCGCGGGCGTACGCAGCGTCAGCCAGCGGGCGACGGCAAACAACAGGCCCGCGATCAGGCCGATATGCAGGCCCGATATCGCCACCAGATGCGTGGTGCCGGTGGCGCGCAGCGTCGCCCACTGGGCATCGGTGATGTGTTGCCGCACGCCCAGCGACAACGCCTCGATCAGGCCGCGCATGGGCCGCTGTTGCAGGATGGGCGCGAGGCGTTGCAGCGCAGCATGGCGCAGTCGATTGATGCTCCAGACCGGTGCCGCATGGCATGCGGCGGAATCGCGGACATAGCCGGTGGCGTCGATCCCCTGGCGCCAGAGCCAGGCGCTGTAGTCGAAACCGCCCGGGTTGGCCGAGCCGTGCGGCGTCGACAGCTTGGCCCGGACATGCAGGCAATCGCCGGGGGCCAGCGCCGGCGGCTTGCCGTACCACGACAGGCGCAGCCGCCGGGCCGGGTTGCTCGTCGCCATCTCGAAGCGTGTGCGATAACGCCCGGCCTCCGGTAGACCGACCACATGACCGGTCAACCACACGATCTCGCCATCGGCCGCCGCCGGCAGGCGATCGGCCATGGCGTGGTGCGCCTGAATCAGGCTCCAGGCCGCCATCGTGCCGACGACGGCCAATAATGCGCGGCCGGGGAACCGGGCCATACAAAGCAGCAGCGGGGCCAGCAACCAGGCCGGGCTGGGCAGTTCGGGCAGTTGATACACGGCCGTGACGGCCGCCACGCCGGCGACGGCGATCAGCCGGACATCGTCGAACACGGCAAACCACGCCAGCGAGCCGGTCGGCCCATGGCCCATCACTTCCCCCTAGTGTCCTGTCACGGGTATTTTGCCGTATTCAGAACGCCTGTGCGGGCCCAGCACAAGGCGCGCGACTGCGCCATAGCGTGCCTATGGCAAAGGAGTGCAACGCGGTGATGGGCGCGCACAGGCGTTCCCTTCGGGATATCGGGTGCGGGGCGAGGCGGCGCGCGCCCGTGGACGGCGTTGCGCCGTTTGGCCAGGGGGATGCCCTGGCCGGCGCGGCGCGCCTTGCCACGAACGCGCGCCGCCTCGCTGAATGCGACAAAATACCCGTGACAGGACACTAGCCGCTGCGCGGCCGTTCCGGGATCGAGACTAGCGCGACGCCGCGGTCGGTACCAGCCGGGACGGCACCGAACGGCGCATGGACCGGGCCGCCCGAGTGGGTCAGACCGCGGCGATCACACCAACTCGGAAAGCTCGGCGGGGGCCAGGTGACCATCGGTGAGCGTCCAGATCTGGTCCATGCGCTGGGCCAGCTGCCGATCGTGGGTCACCATGACCAGACTGGTGTCGAGATCGGCGTTCAGCTCAAGCATCAGATCGAACACGCTCGCCGCCGTGCGGTGATCCAGATTGCCGGTCGGCTCATCGGCCAGGATACAGGCGGGCTGGGTCACCAGCGCCCGCGCCACGGCCGCGCGCTGGCGTTCACCGCCGGACAGTTCGGTCGGCTTGTGCTCCAGCCGCGCGCCGAGACCCACCTTCTCCAGCAGCTCACGTGCACGGGTCAGCGCCGGGCCATTCGGTCCACGGCGGAGCATCAGCGGCATGGCCACGTTTTCCACCGTGGTCAGTTCCGGCAGCAGATGATGGAACTGATAGATGAATCCCAGTTTCTCGTTGCGCAGGCGGCCACGAGCGGCATCGGACAGGCGCGTCATGTCCTGGCCGGCGATATGCACAGTGCCGGTGGTGGGCACGTCGAGCCCGCCGAGCAAATGCAGCAACGTGGACTTGCCCGAGCCCGAGGCGCCGATGACCGCGATACGCGCGCCGGGCGCGACATCCAGATCCACACCGTCGAGCACCGTGATCGGCTCGCGCACTTCGGTGAAGGTCTTGCTCAGGCGGCTCGCCGAGAGCACGAAATCCGCAGGGTTGTCACTCATAGCGCAGCGCCTCCGCCGGCTGCACGCGCGCCGCCCGCCAGGCCGGATACAACGTGGACAGGAACGACAGCACGAGCGACAGACACGAGATGCGGATCACGTCCGCCTCGTGCAGCTCGCCCTTGAGCTGGCTGATGTAGTAGACATCGGCCGACAGCAGGTTAGTGTGCAGCACCTTCTCCACGAACGGCACGATATCGACCATGTAGATCGACAGCAGCACGCCGAGGACGACGCCGATCGCGGTGCCGATCACCCCGATCAGCATGCCCTGGACCATGAAGATCGCCATCACCGATTTCGGTTTCATGCCCAGCGTGCGCAGGATCGCGATATCACCCTGCTTGTCGGTGACCACCATCACCAGCATGGACACGATATTGAACGCCGCCACCGCGATGATCAGCGAGAGAATGATGAACATCATCGTCTTCTCGGTCGCGATGGCGTGGAAGAAGTTCGCATTCTGCTGGGTCCAGTCGGTCACGCGATAGCGATACGGCAGGATTTGCGACAGCCGATGCGAGACCTGCGGCGCCTTGAACATGTCCTTGAGCCGCAGCCGCAGCCCGGTCACGCCGTCGCCCATGTGATAGAGCGTCTGGGCGTCCTTCATCGAGATCAGGACCATGCCACTGTCGTATTCGTACATGCCGACGGAAAAAATGCCGGAGACATGAAACCGCCGGAAGCGCGGCACGATGCCGGCCGGCGTGACGTTGGCCTCGGGGATGAGCAGATCGACATTGTCGCCCACACCCACACCGAGCTGATTGGCCAGATCGACACCCAGAATGATGTTGTAAGTGCCGCCCTGCAGCGAATCGAACGATCCCGCCACCATATGACTGGCCACATCCGAGACATCCTTCTCGCGCTTGGGCACCACGCCGCGAATCAGCGTGCCGGAGATCGAACGGCCACTGCGCACCATGCCCTGGCCGGAGACATACGGCGCCGAGGCCACCAGCTGCGGCGTCCGCTTGTCGACCTGCTTGCGCAGATCCTGCCAGCCCTGCAGCGCGCCGTTGTTGGCCTGGATCTCGACGTGCGCGGCCATGCCGAGGATGCGATTGCGCAGCTCCGACTCGAACCCGTTCATCACCGACAACACGGTGATCAGCAGCATCACGGCGAGCGCGATCCCGCCCATCGATATCGACGAGATGAACGATATAAAATGATTGCGCCGCTTGGCGCGCGTGTAGCGCAGGCCCAGCGCCAGTTCGAGTGGTCTAAACATGGCCGCGCATTAAATCACACAGACAACGATCGGCACAGCCGCGCATCGCGTGCTCCGGTGGTGGGAAAAGCATGGACATACCGCGAGGAACATTTCGCACCCGATGGCTTCAGATCGCGATTCTCTATGTTTTGACCGCAACCGCCACGGGCGCATCCTTCGCCGCAGACTATGCCAGCCCGGAAGACGGCACGACGAACACAACCCAGTCCGGACGCGCACAGCCCCGCCGTCCCGTCGCGCCGCGCGCTTCGGCCGCGCCCGCTTACGGCGACCTGCCGCACCGCGGCCAGACCATGGCGGCGGTCCGCGCCCGATTCGGGCCGCCGCGCTCACGACGCGGCCCGGTCGGGCGTCCGCCGATCACGCGCTGGAACTACCACCGCTACCATGTCTACTTCGAAGACAACCGCGTGATCCATACCGTGATACCGAACCACCCCGAACCGCTGTACCACGTCGATCAGCTCCAGGCCGTCCGGCCGTGACGGCGCGCCACCTACCCGCCGAATGGGCGCCGCAAAGCGCCACCCTGCTGGTCTGGCCGCGCGCGAACGGCGACTGGGGCGACGGCGTGACGGCCGCGCGCGACACCGTTGCGGCGATGGCCAGCGCCCTGCTTCGTTTCCAGCCCGTGGTCCTGGTGGCGCCGGACGACGACTGCGCGGCTGATATCCGGGCGCGCAGCCGTCATGACGACGCGCCGCTCGCCGGCATCCGGATCGCGACCTGCCCCGCCGACGATATCTGGGCACGCGACACCGGCCCGGTCACCGTGCACGAGGCCGGCCGGCGCCGATTCGTGGATTTCCGCTTCGACGGCTGGGGCGGCAAGTTCGAAGCCGCGCGTGACGATGCGCTCACGGCTGCGCTGTATGCCGATGGCGCGCTCGGGCCCGGCGACCCCGAACACCACACCGCCGTGCTCGAAGGCGGCAGCATCGAATCCAATGGCCGCGGCACGATCCTGACCACCGAGCGCTGCCTGCTCGCCGGTGAGCGCAACGCCGGCTTCACGCGGGCCGACGCCGAACGGCTGCTCGCGCGTACCCTGGGCGCCCGCACCATCCACTGGCTCGCCCACGGCAACCTCATCGGCGACGACACCGACGGCCACATCGACACCCTGGCCCGCTTCGTCGCCCCCGACACCATCGTGCATCAGGGCTGCGCCGATCCGGCCGACGCACACCACGCCGATCTCGCGGCCATGGCCGGCGAACTCGCGGCGCTGCGCGACGCCAACGGCGCCCCTTACAAACTGATCGAGTTGCCGCTGCCCGCGCCCCGATACGACCCGGAGGACGGCCATCGACTACCCGCCGGCTACGCCAACTTCCTGATCGCCAACGGCTGCGTGCTGGTGCCGGCTTTCGATGACCCGGCCGACGCCGAGGCGGCGGCGATCATCGGTCACTGCTTTCCCGATCGAGAGATCATCCGCATCGACAGCCGTGCATTGATCCGCCAGCATGGCGGGCTGCACTGTGCGGCCATGCAGATCCCCGCCGAGCCCGACCATGCCTGATGCCCGCAACCTGACCGTCGCCGTGGCCCAGTACGCCTGCACCGACGACGTCGAGACCAATCTCGCCACGGCCGAGCGCTACATCGCCGAGGCCGCTCGCGGCGGCGCCCGTCTGGTGCTGCTGCCCGAGCTGCACAACACGCCGTATTTCTGTCAGCGCGAGGATCCGGCGATCTTCGATTACGCCGAGCCCATCCCGGGCCCGTCCAGCCAGCGTCTGGCGGCGGCGGCGGAAAAGGCGGGCGTGGTGGTGGTGGCCTCACTGTTCGAGCGGCGCGCGCCCGGGCTGTATCACAACACCGCCGTGGTGCTCGACGCCGACGGCCGGCTGGCCGGGCGCTATCGCAAGATGCATATCCCGGACGACCCGGAATACTACGAAAAATACTATTTCACGCCGGGCGATCTCGGCTTCACGCCGATCGACACCTCGATCGGCCGGCTGGGTGTTCTCGTCTGCTGGGACCAGTGGTATCCGGAGGCAGCGCGGCTGATGGCGCTCGCCGGCGCCGAGCTGCTGATCTATCCTTCCGCGATCGGCTGGGATGACGCCACCGACGACGCCGCCGAGCAGGCGCGTCAGCTCGGCGCCTGGCAGGGCGTGCAACGCGGCCATGCCATCGCCAACCACCTGCCGGTGGTGACCTCCAACCGGGTGGGCGTGGAAGGCGATAACGGCACCGAGATCCGTTTCTGGGGCCACAGTTTCGTATTCGGGCCACAGGGCGAGACGCGGGCCGAGGCCGGCGAAATGCCCGAACTACTGATCGCCGACCTCGACCTGCATCACACCGAGACGCTGCGGCGTATCTGGCCGTTCTTCCGTGACCGCCGCATCGATGCCTTCGGCGACCTGACCCGGCGCTTTCGTGACTGACCGGGTCGCGGCTCGCCGCGACATTCGCCCCTATGCAATAATCCGCGCCCTCTCATGGTAGCCAGCACACCTCAAATCGCCGCGCCCAGCCCGCTGTCGCCGCCGGCGCTCGTCCCCGGCGCGGCCGCGCGCTGGAGTCGGCTCGCGGGCGCGGCCAGCGCGCTGGCCCTGGCCTCGGTCGCCGCCCAGCGACCGGGGCTGACCGTGGCCGTGGTCGCCGACGAACATCGCGCGTATCGGCTGGAAGACGAACTGAAGTTCTTCGCGGCGGCGGACCTGCCCGTGCATCATTTCCCGGACTGGGAAACGCTGGCCTACGACGTATTCTCGCCGCACGCCGACATCGTCTCGCAGCGGTTGTCGCTGTTGTTCCGGCTGCCGTCCATGGGCCGCGGCATCGTGATCGTGGCCGCGGATACCCTGCTCCAGCCGCTGCCGCCGCACGCCTTCGTCGATGGCCGCGCCATGGCGTTCGCGGTCGGCGAACGGCTGGATTTCCATGCCCTGCGCGAGCGCCTGGAAGCCGCCGGCTATGCCGCGGTGTCGGAAGTCCGCACGCACGGCGAATTCGCCATCCGCGGCGCGGTGATGGATCTGTATCCGACTGGGTCGGACCAGCCCTACCGGCTGGACCTGTTCGACGACGAAATCGAGACCATCCGCGCCTTCGACCCCGAGACCCAGCGCTCGACCGAGAAGATCGACTCGATCCGCCTGCTGCCCGCGCGCGAGTTCCCGCTCGACGACGACGCCATCAAGGCATTCCGCCAGCGCTATCGGCAACGGTTCGACGGCGATCCGGGCGCAAGCGCCATCTATCGCGATATCTCCCGCGGCATCCCGCCGGGCGGCATCGAATCCTATCTGCCGCTGTTCTTCGACCAGGTCTCGGCACTCACCGATTACCTGCCGGGCAACGCCTGCCTGGTGGAACTCGGCGATGTCGCGGCCGCACTGGACTCGGCCTGGGCCGCGATCGCCGATCGTCACGAACAACGCGGGGTGAATCCGGAACGCCCGATTCTGCCGCCCGACGAAGCATTCATCGAACCCGCCACCCTCAAGTCGGCGTTCGACGCACTCACCGGCGCGCGTATCGTCGACGACGATGACGGCGATGCCGTCTTCGCCGCCCAACCCGTACCCAGGCTGGCCGGTGCCGACGTCGCGGCGACCGGGCGTGCATTGCAGACATTCTTCGAGTCATTCGAAGGCCGCGTTCTGATCACCGGCGATTCCGCCGGCCGCCGCGAAGCCATGCGCGACTGGCTCACCCAACTGGGGCTGGCCCCGGCGCGGGTCGAGGACTGGGACGAATTCAGCCGCGGCAACAAGCGCATCGCGGTAACCGCCGCGCCGCTGGAGGCCGGTTGCGTACTGGCCACCGACGGCCTCGCGGTGATTGCCGAAAGCCAGCTCACGGGCGCCAGACCGCCGGCCAAGAAACGCCGCCGGGCGCCGGCGCGCGATCCGGAAACCGCAATCCGCGAGCTCACCGATCTCGCCCCCGGCGCGCCGGTGGTGCATCAGGACAACGGCGTCGGGCGTTATCAGGGCCTGATCAAGCTCGCCGCCGGCGGCGTCGAGAATGAATTCGTCACCATCGAATATGCCGGCGGCGACCTGCTGTACGTGCCGGTGTCCTCGTTGCATCTGGTGCATCGCTTCACCGGCGGCGATGCTGAAACCGCGCCGCTGCACCGGCTCGGCAACGACCGCTGGTCCAGGGCGCGCAAGAAAGCGGCCCAGCAGGCCCGTGACACCGCCGCCGATCTGCTGGAGATCCAGGCCAAGCGCGAATCCGCCCCCGGCGTCGCGATGACGCCGGACGAGGCCGATTACGCGAAGTTTGCCGCCCAGTTCCCTTTCGAGGAAACGCCGGACCAGCAGCGCGCCATCGACGAGGTCATGGCCGATCTGTCGCGCGCCACGCCGATGGACCGGGTGGTCTGCGGCGACGTCGGCTTCGGCAAGACCGAGGTCGCGCTGCGCTCGGCGTTCGTGGCCGTGTCGTCCGGCTACCAGGTGGCGGTGCTGGTGCCGACCACCCTGCTCGCCCAGCAGCATTACCAGAGCTTTGCCGACCGCTTCGCCGACTGGCCGGTGAGAATCGGCGCGCTGTCGCGCATGCGCACCTCCAAGCAGCGCGACACCCTGCTCGAGGAGATGACCGACGGCAAGCTCGATATCGTGATCGGCACGCATCGCCTGCTGGCGAAGGACATCCGCTTCAAGAAGCTGGGGCTGTTGATCGTCGACGAGGAGCATCGCTTCGGCGTGCGCCACAAGGAGCGCATCAAGAGCCTGCGTGCCCAGGTCGACCTGCTCACGCTCACCGCCACGCCCATTCCCCGTACGCTCAATATGAGCCTGTCGGGCCTGCGCGATCTGTCGATCATCGCCACGCCGCCCGAGTCGCGGCTGGCGATCGAGACATTCGTGTCGAAATACGACGGCGTGCTGCTGCAGGAAGCCGCGCGCCGCGAGATGCGTCGCGGCGGCCAGATCTATTACGTGCACAACAAGGTCGCCGATATCGAGCGCAAGGCACGCGATCTGGCCGAGCTGCTGCCCGAGGCGCGCATCCGCATCGCCCACGGGCAGATGCACGAGCGCGAACTCGAACAGGTGATGCTCGATTTCTATCACCGCCGCTTCGATATTCTGCTGTGCACCACGATCGTGGAATCCGGCATCGACGTACCGAGCGCGAACACCATCATCATCGACCGCGCCGATACCTTCGGCCTGGCCCAGCTGCATCAGCTGCGGGGCCGGGTCGGACGCTCGCATCACCGGGCCTATGCCTATCTGCTCACGCCCGACGATGTCTCGATGACCGCCGATGCCCAGAAGCGGCTCGACGCGCTGGCCTCGCTGCACGATCTGGGCGCCGGTTTCGCGCTCGCGACCCACGATCTGGAGATCCGCGGCGCCGGCGAACTGCTCGGCGAAGGCCAGTCCGGCCAGATCCAGGAAATCGGCTTCGATCTGTATCGCCAGATGCTCGACCGCGCGGTGGCGGCCTACAAGCGCGGCGAAGTGCCGGATGCCGATGCCGACGAGCTCATGGGCGCCACGGAAGTGGAGTTCAGTGCGGCCGCCCTGTTGCCCGAGGATTATATTCCGGACGTGCACATGCGCCTGGTGTTGTACAAGCGCATCAGCGCGGCCAAGGACGGCGCCGCCCTGCGCCAGCTCAAGATCGAATTGATCGATCGTTTCGGATTGCTGCCGGAGCCGGCGGAGAATCTGTTCGCGGCAACCGAACTCAAGCTCCAGGCCGCGCCGCTGGCCCTGGCCAAGCTCGAGGCCGGCCCGGACGTGGGGCGCCTGCATTTCGGCAAGGCCAGCAAGGTCGACCCGGCCACGCTGATCACGCTGGTCCAGGCCGACCCGAAGGCCTACCGGCTGGAAGGCGACGCCAAGCTCGTGTTCTTCCGCGACATGCCCGACATGCCGACCCGCGTCGAGCGCGTGGCCGAACTGCTGGAGAAACTGGGCGCGCCGCGGGTCAACGAAGCCGAGGAAGCGGTCGCCGGCTAGATCGCTCGTTGTGCAACGGAAAAATCCGCAAATGGACGCCGATCAACACGACACCGACACGCCGGAGGCGAATTCAGCACCGAACTCCGGTCATCATTGGTGCGCTTGATTATGTACGATATTCAGCGGGCTGAATAAGCAACGACATTTTGTCCGCAAATGCACGCGAATGAGCGCAAATTAAAGAAGATCAAGGCACGGCTGCTTCGGGTGCGTGAACAATCGCGGCGTCAAGCCTCTGACTGAACTTCGTACATCATTTAAGTTCGCGCGCATTTGCGTTTATTTGCGGACTGCCTTCCGAAACAGCCGCGACAAAACCGTCTAGAGGGCCGGCAGCACGGTTTCCAGCAGGCGCTCGACATCGTGCATGCCCTGGGCCAGGGTCGCCTCGATCTCGGCATGAATCGCCAGCCCGCCGGTCCGGCCGGCGGCCTTGTTCACCACCACCGCGGCACAGGCATAGTCCAGACCGGCCTCACGCGCCAGCCCGGCCTCCGGCATGCCGGTCATGCCGACGATGTCGCAGCCGTCGCGCTCCATGCGATCGATCTCGGCGGCGGTTTCCAGGCGCGGGCCCTGGGTCACACCGTGCACGGCTTGCCGGGCCGGATCGAACCCGAGTTGTTCGGCGGCGCGGATCAATGCCCGACGCAGCGCGGGGGTGTAGGGGTCGGTGAAATCGACATGATCCAGCTCGCCGCGCGCCGGATCGTCGTAAAAGGTGTGTGCGCGTCCCCAACTGTAGTCCACGATCTGGTGCGGCACCACGATCCGCCCCGGCCTCATGGCGGGGGCAATGCCGCCCACGGCCGCGACGGCGATCACCTGGCGACAGCCGGCATCCGCGAGTGCGCGGATATTGGCGCGATAGTTGATGGCATGGGGCGCGATCCGATGGCCGGGCCCATGACGCATGACAAAACAGACCTCGCGACCGGCGAACCGGCCGGCGACCCGCGGGCCCGAGGCGCGGCCGAAGGGGGTGTCTGGCGCGTTTGCGTCGGTCGCCGCGCCCTGAACACCGGCGAGGTTGGCCAGCGCGGTGCCACCGATGATGCCGATCGGCGCACTCATCGGCTGTCGTCCGCCTGGCCGATCGCCCAGACCCCGGGCAACTGGCGGTAATAGCCCTTGTAGTCCATCCCGGAGCCGAAGACATAGCGATCGGCCACGGTGCAGCCGACATAGTCGGCGCTCAGTCCGGGGACCCGGCGATCGTGGTCTTTCAGCAGCAGCATCGCCGTGCTTACCGAGGCCGCGCCCTGACCGCGGATGGCGTCGAGAATCGCCGCCAGGGTATGGCCTTCGTCGATGATGTCGTCCACGATCAGCACATGCCGGCCGTTCAGGCGCAGGCTCGGGCTGACCTTCCACACCAGTTCGCCGCCCGCGGTGTCACCGCGATAGCGGGTGGCGTGCAGGTAATCCAGCTCGAATGGAAACGCCAGGCGCTTGCCGAGTTCGGCGGTGGCCTGCAGCCCGCCCAGCATCACGCACATCACCACCGGGTCCAGCTCGGCCAGATCGCGGCTGATCTCGGTGGCCATGCGGTCGTAGGCCGCGTTGATCTCGGACTCGGAGATCAGGCAGTCGGCCCCGGCGTACACGGCCCTGGCCTCGTCATAGCGCTGTCGGTCAAAACCGCTCATCGTCATCCCTGGTTCATTGTTCGCCGGCATCGTCCGGCCCTACCTTGCCCTGATCGCTGGCGCGTTCGCGGGCGACGTCTCTTTTTTCCTCGGATTGTACCTTCTCGGCGTCGATCTCCTGCTGATCGTCATCCGCGCCGCCCGCCTTGCGCGCACGCGCGACCACCAGTTCGTCCGGCACATGAAGCGTCCGGGTCGGGAACGAGATCGCGCCGCCGTGTTCACGGATACGGTCCTGGACGCGCTGCAGCACGCCTTGCTTGACGGCCAGATACTCGGCCCAGTCGGTGGTGTGGGTATAGCAGTAGACCAGCAGATCGAGCGATGAGTCGGAAAGCGAATCGAGATAGGTGAGGACGACCTGGTCCGAATCGATGTTCTCGTCCGCCGCCAGCATTGCGCGGATATCCTCGACCAGATCGGGCACGATGGCCGCGTCCTGATAGCGCAGCCCGATCGTCTCGCTGATCAGGCGATGGCTCATTCGCGACGGATTCTCCAGCGCGACGTTCGAGAACACGGCATTGGGCACGTACAGCGGCCGCATGTCGAAACGACGCACCGTGGTCGCACGCCAGCCGATGGCTTCCACCGTGCCCTCGATGTCGCGATCCGGCGAGCGGATCCAGTCGCCGACGGAAAACGGCCGATTCATGTATACGGTCATGCCGCCGAAGATATTGGCCAGCATGTCGCGTGCCGCGAAACCGACCGCGATCCCGCCGACGCCCGAGAACGCCAGCAGTCCCGAGGGGGATACGCCAAACTGATCCAGCAGCACCAGCCCGGCAATGATCAGGGTCACGGCGCGTACGAGTTTCGCGATGGCATCGGCGCTGGTGGCATCGAGCTTGTCGTTGCGCCGTGCCGCGCGGGCCAAGGCGTTCTTCTCGATCGTGGCGATCAGCCGGAAGAAGAACCAGACCATGGTCAGCGTGATCAGAATGCCGCGTGCCGGGGGCACGTAGTCCCGCCAGGCATAATTCGACGACGTCGCCAACACGATTGCGATCGAAATGCCACCGATCCAGAGCAGAACCTGCAGCGGACCGTTGACGCTGCGATAAAGTGCGTCGTCCCAGAGGTTGCGGGTCTTGAGCACCTTGCGGTGCAGCCAGGCGAACAGGCCGCGCGTGACCAGGTCGAGCAGCCCGGTGAGAACCAGGATGCCGGCCACATCGATCGCCGTGCCCCAATCGTTACGCAACGACAGGTAGCGCGACATGAACGCCTGATAAGTGCCGACTACATCCATCAGGCGGCGCCCACCAGGCGTGCGGCGGTTTCACGCGCGGCGTCCAGGCGCGCCGGGTCCGGTGCGGACCGCGACGCGGACCGGCCCAGTCGGCGTGCCAGTGCTTCGCGTCGTGCCCGGCCGCGATCGGGGGCGCCATCGGCCACGGTGCGGCGTGCGACCAGCGCGGCATCGCGATCGTTGCACACGGGCAGATAATCGCAGCCGGCCGCCAGGGCCAGCCGCGTGCGATCGGCATAATGACCCAGTGCCGCCGCACCGCCCATGCTGAGATCGTCGCAGAATACGCAGCCCTCGAACCCCAGCCGCCCACGCAGGATATCCTCGATCCAGCGCGCCGACAGACTGGCCGGACGCGCCTCATCGACCGCGGGGAAGCGTACGTGGGCCATCATCACCGAGGCCACGCCCTGATGAATCAGGGCCGCAAAGGGCGCCCAGTCGTGCGCCAGGTCTGCAAGCGCGCGATGATCGACCGGCAATTCGCAGTGCGAATCGGCGGGCACATAGCCGTGGCCGGGGAAATGCTTGGCCGTCGCCGCACTGCCGGCATCGGCCAGGGCGGCGGCAAACGCGCCAGCCAGATCGCTCACGCTCTGCGGCGTCGCGCCGAACGCGCGGCTGCCGATGACCTCGGACACCCCGTAGTCGAGATCCGCCACCGGGGACAGCGGCATGTCCACGCCCACGGTCTGCAGCTCGGTGGCCACCAGCCAGGCCAGTTCACGGGCTGCGGCACGCGCCTCGACCGGGTCTTGCTGATAAGCCCGGCCGAGTGCGCGCATGGGCGGAATGGGGGTAAAGCCGTCACGAAAACGCTGCACGCGACCGCCTTCGTAATCGGCCACGATCAGCAGATTCGGCCGCACGCCACGCATGTCCGCCGTCAAATCGGCCAACTGTTCGCGGCCGGCGAAATTGCGCGTGAACAGGATCGCCCCACCCACGGCCGGATCGGCGAGCAGTTCGCGATCGGCGTCCGTGAGCGTCGTGGCCTCGATATCGACCAGCAGCGGTCCGGGCGGCGGCAGTGGACTCATTGTTTCTCGCCCCACTGGCTGTAGGGCGCAAACGCCAGCGCATGGTTGTAGTAGCGCACGTCGTCGGTAATCTCGGCCCCGAGCCAGTCGGGGCGCACGAATACCTCGTCGGCGGCGTCGAGCTCGATTTCGGCAACCACAAGCGGGGCATTGGCGCCCACGAATTCGTCGATTTCCCAGACATGCCCGGCATGCTCGAGCCAGTGGCGCGTCTTTTCCACCGGCGGCGTCAGGGTCAGCTGATCCAGGATCTCGCGGGCTTCGGCCAGCGGTATCGGATATTCATATTCGGCGCGCGACGAACCGACGCGGGCCGCCTTGAGATTGAGGTTCGCCTGCTCGCCCTCGATGCGCACGCGCACCGACGCCCGGCCCGCCTGGTTCAGGTAGCCCTGGGCGAAAAACTGGCTCGCATGTGCGGCATCCCGCCAGGCATCGCCAACGACGAGAAACTTGCGTTCGATTTCCACTGCCATGGAGGATCCATCGTTCTATCGGAAATTCTATCGGGCGAATACCGCCATCGATTCGATGTGCGCGGTATGCGGAAACATATCCATCACGCCGGCGGCGAGCAGACGATAACCATGACGCTCGACCAGGGCCGCCGCGTCGCGCGCCAGCGTCGCCGGGTGGCATGAGCAGTACACGACACGCGCGGCACCGGTCGCGGCCACGTGATCCAGCACCTCGGCCGCGCCCGAGCGCGGCGGATCGAGCAGTACCTTGTCGGCCCGCTCGGGCCGCCATGCCGGCGGCGTCGCCGGCTCGAACAGATTGTCGACGTGGGCCGTGACGTTGGTTGCGCCGTTGCGCGCGGCATTGGCTCGCGCCCGCGCGACCAGACCGGCGTCGCCTTCGACCGTGATCACCGCGCCGGCGCTGCGCGACAAGGGTACGGAGAAATTGCCCAGCCCCGAAAACAGTTCGAGCACCGTGTCGTCGGGCTGCACGTCCAGCTGCGCGATCGCGGCATCGATCATCCGGCGGTTGATATCGCCGTGAATCTGTACGAAATCGTTCGGCTCGAAACACAGCCGCGCATCGTAGGTCGGCAGATCGTAGTACAGCGGTTCGGGTGCGCCGGCGAGCGGCGCGATCGTGCTTTCGTTACCGGGCTGCAGGTAAATGACGAAGCCGGTGGCCTCGGCGTAGGCCGCTAAACGTTGTCGATCCGTCGGCGTCGGCGCTTCCAGCACACGAAAGACGAGCGCCACGTGATTGTCGCCGGCCGCGACCTCGATCTGCGGAATGGCACTTCGAATCGACAGCTCGTCGATCAGCCGGCCGAGTTCGGCCAGCCGCGCGCCGACTTCCGGCACCAGTACCTCGCAGCGTGACAACTGGGCGATGAACGGGGCGCCGCGCTCGCGAAAGCCCACCAGCGTACCGCCCTTCTTGGGCACGTATTTCACGCCCAGACGCGCGCGCCGACGATAGCCCCAGTGTTCCCCGGTCAACGGTTCGAGCACGCGTTCCGGCGTCACCCCGCCCACGCGCGCCAGGGCATCGATGAGCTGGCGCTGCTTGAATTCTACCTGCGCTTGCGGCGTCGCATGCTGCAGGACGCACCCGCCGCAGACACCGAAATGCACGCAGCGCGGGGTGGCGCGCTGGCTGGACGCCGAGAACAGTGTCGCCATCTCGGCCTGTTCGTAAGCGCGCTTGACCTTGACCGGTTTGTACAACGCCCGTTCCCCGGGCAGCGTATCGGCCACGAAGATCGCCTTGCCGTCGACATGCCCGACGCCGCGGCCATTGCTGGCCAGATCGGTGATCTCGACCACGCCGTGCTCGGGCGCCTTCCCGCGCTTGCGCCGGCGACTCATGTGCCGTCCCCGATCCCGAGCCCGGCCAGCCGCGCCTCGCGTGCGGCGCGGTCGCCGGCGTCGACCGTGCCGGTCACATACTGCCAACGCAGCCAGAGCCGATAGCGGGCAATCGCCCGGGCCGCCGGCGCTGGCTCATCCGTGGCGCCAAGCCCCGCCATCAAGCGCAGGCATTCCAACTCGACCCGCGCCGCCGGGTGATCGGCCGGCGCCGGTGCGACGCGCGCGCCCAAGGCGCAGGCACGGCCTGTCGAAAACCCGTCGGGCAGCGGCATGTCGTGAACCAGCGCCCGGGCCGCGAGCAGGGCCCGGGCGACCCCATCCCAGTCCACCAGGGCCACCGCACCCGTTGGCCAGGCGTCGAACAGCGCCGCCAACCGGTCGCGCTCGTGCGCGCCGGCCGGACCGATCAGGGACAGGGCGTGACCGTCATCGACGACTGCCGCCAGCCGCTCGATCCGGCAAAGATGTCCCGGCAGATCGGCCCGGCCCCAGCGCTGCATATGGACCTGTTCCAGCGCCCGTGCCACGCCGGCATCGTCCAGCGCGCCATAATCGGCCAGCCGGCGTGCCGCATCCACGTCCAGCGCGGTATGCGCGACCAGTACGACCGTCGCGGTCGTCACGGTTTGTCGTAGACGCCGGTCGACAGATAGCGGTCGCCGCGATCGCAGACGATCATGGCGATGGTGGCGTTCTCCACCTCGGCGGACACCGTCAGCGCGGCAAACACGCTGCCGCCGGACGACGGCCCGGCGAAGATGCCTTCCTCACGCGCCATGCGCTTCATGGTCGCCTCGGCGTCGGCCTGCTCGACATCGATAATGCGATCCACGCGCGCCGGCTCGAAGATCTCGGGCAGATAGGCCTGTGGCCAGCGCCGGATGCCGGGGATCTTCGATTCACCGGCCGGCTGCACGCCGATGATCTGGATGTCCGGATTCTGTTCCTTGAGATAACGCGAGCAGCCCATGATGGTGCCGGTCGTGCCCATGGTGGCCACGAAATGGGTGAGCTGCCCGTTCGTGGCCTGCCAGATCTCCGGGCCGGTGGTTTCGTAGTGCGCGCGCGGATTGTCCGCGTTGGCGAACTGATTGAGCAGGTGGCCTTCACCGTCGTCGTGCATCTGCCGGGCCCGATCGCGTGCGCCTTCCATGCCTTCGGCTTCGGAGACCGACACGATCTCGGCGCCGTAAGCCCGCATCGAAGCACGCCGCTCCTCACTCATGTTCTCGGGCATGAGCAGGCGCATCCGGTAGCCTTCCATGGCCGCCACCATGGCGAGCGCGATGCCGGTATTGCCGCTGGTGGCCTCGATCAGCGTGTCGCCCGGCTTGATCTCGCCGCGCTCGGCGGCGCGCCGGATCATCGAGAACGCCGGCCGGTCCTTGACCGAACCCGCCGGATTGTTGCCCTCGAGCTTGGCCAGCAGCGTATTGGAGGTGTCGCCGGGCAGCCGCTGAAGACGGGCGAGCGGGCTGTTGCCGACGTAGTTCTGGAGCGTGGGATAACTTTTCATGAGGCGAGTCTAGCAGTCGCGTGTTCGAGGCTTAACCGGGCCGAATATCAATGCAGGTTGCGGCGCGCGGTTTCCATCGCCGCGCGCATCTCGCGCACCGCTTCGGCCAGCCCCACGAACACTGCCCGCGCGACCAGCGCATGGCCGATATTGAGTTCGACGATTTGCCGAATCCCGGCGATCCGGCCGACGTTGTCGACGTGCAGACCGTGCCCGGCATGGACTTCGATACCGTGCCGGCCGGCCCACTCGGCGGCCTTGACGATGCGCTCGTGTTCGCGTGCGACCACGCCTTCATCGGGCGCATCGGCATAGGCGCCGGTATGAATCTCGATAAAGCGCGCACCGGCCCGGGCGGCGGCGTCGATCTGGTCGATCTCGGGATCGATGAACAACGCCGCGTTGATGCCCGCGCCATTCAGCGCATCCAGCCCCTCGCGCACGCGCTCGACCTGGCCGGCGACGTCCAGCCCGCCCTCGGTGGTCAGTTCCTCGCGCGATTCCGGCACCAGGCAGCAATCGCGCGGCTTGTGCCGCAGCGCGATCTCGACCATCTCGTCGGTGAGCGCCATTTCCAGGTTTACGGGCACATCGCCCGCCGCGCACAGGGATTCGACGTCGGCATCCTGAATGTGGCGGCGATCCTCGCGCAGATGAATGGTGATGCTGTCCGCACCCGCGGCCATGGCCTGCCGGGCGGCGTCGGCCACACTCGGATAACGCGTGCCGCGCGCCTGGCGCAACGTGGCGACATGGTCGACGTTCACGCCGAGGCGCAGGTCCGATGGCTGAATGGTGGTGCTGGCGTTCATGAGGAGGCTCCCGCATCGGGTTCGCCGCGGCGGCCGCCGGCGGCGAATTGTTGCATCGCTTGTAGAGTCTGCACGGATTTTAACGGCTTGGCGCCGATATGCGGGGCCAGCGCCGCCTGCATCAGGTGCCGCGCCTGGCGCACCGCTTCGCGATCGGGCAACCGGCCATGCAGCAGGCCGATCAATGTGCGCCCGCCGACGGCGATCTCGTTCGCGGCCGCACGCGCCGGACCGCGGCGCAGTCCCTGCTCCGAATGCCAGGCGTAATCGGCCTCCGCCACAACCGGATCGCCGTCCCCGGTTGCGACCAGGTTCAGGCCGTAGCCCAGCTCTTCCAGTAGATCGCGCTCGAAAAAACGCAGACCCACGATCGCCGGTGCGCCCTCGCCCATGGCATCGAGCAACGCCGCCAGGCTATCGTGAATACGCGGATGCGGATCGTCCCGCGCGGTCAGGCGCATCACCAGCTCGGCCGCGTACAGTCCGCCCATCAGCGCATGCCCGGACAGGACATACCCGCGCATGTATTCGACCCCGGTGAGCGTATACAACTCGCCGCGGCCGGACCAGGACAGCGCCACCGCCGACAGCGGCTCGAGCAGACCGCGCCAGCGCGATCTGGCCCGGCGCGCGCCCTTGGCAATGGCACCGACGCGCCCGTGCTCGCGCGAGAACGCCTCGACGATCAGGCTGGTGTCGCGCCAGGGCCGCCGGTGCAGCACCAGCGCGGGCGTCAAGTCGACGCGCATGGCCCGCCACGCGGGGCGCGTGCTTCACGACGAGGGCGACACGCAAGAATATTTTTGCCCGCGGATGCACACAGATACACGCCGATAAAACAGGAAACCCTTATCGTTTCTCCCTTGCCATGCCCTCGGCGTCTATCGGCGGTCATCTGCGGACGTCTTCCGTTCGGCCCCGCCCGATCAGTGGCCGAGATCGCGCACGCTGGTCTCGGAATCGATCCAGTTGTCGCGCACCTTAACCCAGAGCCGCAGATCCACGCGCTGGCCGAGCCGATCCACCAGATCGAGCCGCGCGGCCCGGCCGATCTTCTTGAGCATGGCGCCGCCGCGACCGATCACCATCGCCTTGTGGTTGTCGCGCGCGACCCAGATACAGGCATGGATCTCGATCTGCTCACCCGAGCTGTCGAAGCGCTCGATCTCGATCGCGATCGAATACGGCAGCTCTTGCTGGAGGTGCATCATCAATTTCTCGCGCACCGCCTCGGCGGCGAGAAAACGCATGTTGCGGTCGGTGTATTCGTCCTCGGGGAACAAATACGGGCCTTCCGGCATGCGGGCGCGGCATTCGTCGATGAGCGCGTCGAGATTGTCGCCGCGCTGGGCCGACAGCGGCACCACGAACTCGAACGCACGGCGCGCGATCATCTGTTCCATGAACGGCAGTAGCTCGGTCTTGTCGGGCACGCGATCGGTCTTGTTCACGACCAGGCCGACCGGTGCCTGGATGCGTTCGAGCCGGGCCAGCGCCGCGGCATCGTCATTGCGCCACTGGCCGGCCTCGACCACGAACAGGACGAGATCGATTCCGGCCAGGCTGGCCACGGCGGTCTCGTTCATCACCCGGTTGAGCGCGGTCTTGGCACCAGTATGCAGGCCCGGCGTGTCGACCAACGCGACCTGTACATCATCGCGCGTGAGCACCCCGATAATGCGATGCCGCGTGGTCTGCGGCTTGGGCGTGACGATCGATACCTTCTCGCCGACCAGCGCATTGACCAGTGTGGACTTGCCCACATTGGGCCGGCCGACCAGCGCCACCATGCCGCTCTTGAGGGAAGAGGATTCGCTCATGTCTGTTTGCCTTCCAGGCGTTGCAGCATCCGCTGGGCGGCGTTCTGTTCGGCCTTGCGCCGGCCGCCGCCCTCGCCCTCGACCGCCTCGCCGCTATCGGCCAGGCGACAGCGCGCCACGAAATGCTGGGCGTGGTCCGCGCCGGAGACGCTGACCACTTCGTATTCCGGTCGGGACCGGGCGCGGGCCTGCAGCCATTCCTGCAGGCGAGTCTTGGCATCCTTGAGACTGTCGGCGGAGGGCAGTTCCGCCAGGCGCCGCCGGTACAACGACAGGATGACATCGCGCGTTCGCTCGAAGCCGGCGTCGCAGTAGATCGCACCGAGCACGGCTTCTACCGCATCGGCCTTGATCGAGGCACGCCGACGGCTGCCGGCCCGGTTTTCGCCCGGGCCCAGCACCAGCAGTTCGGCCAGACCCAGCTCGTCGCAGATCTCGGCCAGCGTACGCTCGCGTACCAGTGACGCGCGCAGACGCGACAGATCGCCTTCCGGGGCCGCCGGATTTTGCTCGAACAGGGCAGCTGCGATGACAAAATTGAGAACGCCGTCGCCCAGGAATTCCAGCCGCTCGTTATGATTGGGGCCGGCGCTGCGATGGGTCAGCGCCTGGCCGAGCAGCGCGCGCGCGCTGAAATCGTGGCCGATACGCCGTTCGAATGCATCGCGCGCCTGGGCGCGGTTGACCGACTCACCTCCGCTCATGCCGGATCAGCCGTCGCCGGGCTGCATGACGGCCTTGTCGTCGAAGCTGTAGACCAACGACATATTGAATGCCAGCGGCCGACGCACTTCGTAATGCAGGCCCAGCACGCGGGTTGCGCCGTCGTGGCTGATGGTCACGTCATGCGACGACACGCCGGACGCGTACCCCGCTTCGAAATGACGCGCCACGGCGCGCTGGATCGCGATCGCATCGGCATGCTGCAGTGACGGATCGCGGGCCACTTCGGTCAACGCGTGCTGAATCTCACGGTTGTTGAGATACACCGGCACGCTGCGGATGGCGATGAACACGATGAGCCCGAGCGTGACCAGCACATACAGGCCCGACCACAGGGTGAAACCACCCTGGCGCCGCGCCGAGGCGGCCTGCGACATGTCGTTCAATCCAGCCATGTACCAATCCGCGAGAAGCGTACCTTGAAGTCCGAGAAATCGACGCTGAGCCAGATCAGGACGGCCCGGCCGACAAGATCGTGTTCCGGCACGAAGCCCCAGATACGCGAATCCGAACTGTTGTCGCGATTATCGCCCATGGCGAAATACTCGCCCTGCGGCACGGTCACGCTCGCCTGCGGGCCCTGCCGCCCGATCACGTGCAGCATCTTGTGCGGCTTCGCGCCCGGCAGCTTTTCCATGAACAACCGCATCTGGTCGTAAACATCCGCGTCCGGCCCGTGATACAGGCCAAGACTCTTCCTGGGTACGGGCTTGCCGTTGATGTACAACTGTTCGTTGCGATAAGTGATCTTGTCGCCGGGCAGACCCACGATGCGCTTGATGTAATCCTCGCTGGTATTGTGCGGGTAGCGGAACACGGCCACGTCACCGCGCTTGGGCTCGCCGGTATCCAGAATCTTGGTGTGCGTCACAGGCAGGCGCAACCCGTACGAGAACTTCGACACCAGCACGAAATCCCCCACGAGCAGCGTCGGCACCATCGATTTGGAGGGGATACGGAACGGCTCGAACACGAAGGCGCGCAGCACCAGAACCGCCAGCAGCACCGGAAAGAACGAACGACAGAACTCGATTGCCCAGTTGCCTTCGGCGCCCGCCGGCCGGCGCCTGGACAATACCAAGCGATCGACCAGCCAGACGATGCCGGTGATCAGGCAGGCCAGCGTCAGCCAGGCTTCGAAGTTCATGTCGATATGGCTCATGGGGTCGGGATTCCTGGCTAGTCTTTGTCGTCCGTGGAAAGCACGGCAAGGAAGGCCTCCTGGGGAATCTCCACACTGCCGAGTTGCTTCATGCGTTTCTTGCCTTCCTTCTGTTTTTCCAGCAGCTTGCGCTTGCGGGACACGTCACCGCCGTAGCACTTCGCCGTGACGTTCTTGCGCATGGCCTTGACCGTCGAGCGCGCCACGATACGCGTGCCGATGGTCGCCTGGATGGCGACGTCGAACATCTGCCGGGGCACGATGTTCTTTAGCTTCTCGACCAGCGCCTTGCCGCGATCGTAGGCCTGTTCGCGGTGCACGATATGAGCGAGCGCATCGACCGAGTCACCGTTGATCAGCACGTCCAGACGCACCAGGTCGGCGGCCTGGAAACGCACAAAATCATACTCGAAGGACGCGAAACCCCTTGAAACGGATTTCAGGCGATCAAAGAAGTCGAGGACGACTTCCGACATGGGCAGCTCGAAATCCATCTGCACGGAATTGCCCATGTACGCCATGTTCTTCTGCACACCGCGCTTTTCCATGCACAACTGCATGACCGGGCCGACGAACTCCTGCGGCATCAGGATCGAGGCCTTGATGATCGGTTCCCGGATTTCGTCGATCTCGCCGGTGGGCGGCAGCTGCTGCGGATTGGAGATCGCGCGCTCTTCACCGGCATGGGTCAGCACCTGATAGACCACCGTCGGCGCGGTGGTGATCAGTTCGAGCCCGTATTCGCGCTCCAGGCGTTCCTGCACGATCTCCATGTGCAGCATGCCGAGAAAACCGATACGAAAACCGAAGCCGAGTGCGGCCGAGGTCTCGGGCTCGTAGTTGAGCGAGGAATCGTTCAGGCGCAGCTTGGCCAGTGCGTCGCGAAAATCCTCGTAGTCGTCGGAATTGACCGTGAACACGCCGGCGAACACGCGCGGCTGAATCTGCTTGAAGCCGGGCACGCGCTCGGCGCAGGGGGCGTAGGCATGGGTAAGCGTATCGCCCACCGGCGCGCCGTCGATGTTCTTGATACCGGCCACAACGTAGCCGACCTCGCCCACTTCCAGCGCGGGGCGCGATTTCTTCTTGGGCGTGAACACGCCCACGTCGTCGACCTCGTACTCCCGTCCGGTCGACATGACCTTCATCCGATCGCCCTTGGCCAGCCGACCGTTACGGATGCGCACCAGCGACACCACACCCAGATAGTTGTCGAACCAGGAATCGATGATCAGCGCCTGTAACGGCGCCTCGGCATCGCCCGCCGGCGGCGGCACGCGGCGAATGATCGCCTCGAGCACCTCGGTGACCCCCTCGCCGGACTTGGCCGACACCAGCAACCGCTCCGTCGCCTCGAGGCCGATCACGTCCTCGATCTGCTGGGCGACGCGCTCGGGATCGGCGGCCGGCAGATCGATCTTGTTCAACACCGGCAGCACTTCGAGATTCTGCTCGATGGCGGTATAGGTATTGGCCACACTCTGGGCTTCCACGCCCTGAGAGGCATCCACGACCAGCAGCGCGCCCTCGCAGGCGAACAACGAGCGCGACACCTCATACGAGAAATCGACATGCCCGGGCGTATCGATGAAGTTGAGCGTGTAGGTCTCGCCGTTGGCCGCGGTGTAGTCGAGCGTGACGGCCTGCGACTTGATGGTAATGCCGCGCTCGCGCTCCAGATCCATCGAGTCGAGCACCTGGTCCGCCATTTCGCGCTCCGTCAGCCCGTTGCAGGCGCGGATGAAACGGTCGGCCAGGGTGGACTTACCATGGTCGATGTGCGCGATGATGGAAAAATTGCGGATATGTGACTGCATTCAGTGGGCCAGCGCCGACACAAAACAATCGCCCCGGCAAAGCCGGGGCGATACGGATTAGGATGCGCAGTATACGCGCACGGGCAGCGTTTTTTTAGCCGCCCTGGCCGGGCTGGCCTGTCGCCATGGGCAGATAGAGGCGCACCCCGTCCCGCAGGACCAGTAGCGCGACCGGCCCGTCCGCCTGGCGCAATGCATCCAGCAACGTCCGCCGATCCTCGACATCGGTCGAGCCCACGCTGAGGATCACGTCACCCGCGTGCAGGCCCGCCCGAGCCGCCGGCCCCGGCGCAACGCCGGTCACGCGCACCCCGCCCCGCTCCAGGCCGAGCGCCCGGCGTTGCTTGGTGTTCAGCGATTCGAGCGTCAGGCCGAACGGCGGCTTGTTCGGCCTGGGTTGGTCCTTCGGCCCCCCCGGGCCACCTGCACCGCCCTGCAGGCGCGCCGGCAGGGCCGCGACCGTCACCTGCTCGGTACGCGTCTTCCCGTTGCGCAGGATTTTTAGCCTGGCCTTGTCGCCCGGCTTGACCGAAGCCACCAGTGGCGGCAGATCGGACGCCGAATCCACCGTTTGGCCGTTGAAGGCGAGGATCACATCGCCGACATCGATATCGGCCCTGGAGGCCGGGCTGCCCTTGAGAATCTGCGTGACCAGCGCGCCTTCCGGCCGGCTCAGCTGAAAGGATTGCGCCAGCTTGCGGTCGACACTCTGGATCTGGACGCCGAGCCAGCCACGGGTGACATGGCCGGTCGTGCGTAATTGCCGGGCCACCTTCATGGCAATATCGATCGGGATCGCGAACGATACGCCCTGATAGCCGCCGGTCTCACTGTAGATCTGCGAATTGATGCCGACCACTTCGCCAGCCATATTGAACAGCGGCCCCCCGGAATTGCCGGGGTTGATCGCGACATCCGTCTGCAGGAACGGCACATACTGGTCGTCCGCCAGGCTGCGGCCCTTGGCCGAGACAATGCCGGCGGTGACCGACGTCTCGAACCCGAACGGCGAACCGATCGCGACCACCCAGGCGCCGACATCGAGCTTGTCCGGGTTACCGATCACCACCGTCGGCAGATGCGTCGCCTTGACCTTGAGCACCGCCACGTCGCTGTCCGTGTCGGCACCGACCACGCGGGCGATAAGCTGACGGCGATCGTTGAGCTTGACCACGATCTGGCCGGCGCCGGCGATGACGTGGCGGTTGGTCAGAATATAGCCGTCCGACGAGATGATGAAGCCGGAACCCAAAGAGACATGTTGGCTGTCATCGGGCATTTGCGGCGCGCGCGGTCCATTGCCGTCGTCGCCGAAGAAACGATGCAGCCAGTCACCAAGCGCACCGTCCGGCCCCGGGCTCTGCTGCCCCGGCGACGGCGCGGCGTGGTCGGAACCGGAGCCGGCGGAGTTGCCGGCCGGTTGGCGAGCCTGGGCAGGCAACGCGCTGATGTTGACCACCGCCGGCGAGACGTTCTTGACCAGCCGCGTGAAGTCCGGAAGCCCGGACACCAGCGGCTTGTTTTTATTGTCCGCGTGACCGGCTTGTGCATCCGGGCCCGCGGATGCGTGGTCGGCCCGGGCCTGGTCGTTGGATTGCGAATCATCACGGCCGCAACCGCCAAGTACCAGCGCGCAGCTCACGACAAGGATGACCCATCCCACGCGTGTGCAAAGCATTTGCATTGCATTGTCCCCTTGTTTGTTGTGGACGCCGTATCTCCCTGACGTCCTCGCTCAGTCTACCGCGACAGCGAGCGATTGGGCCGTTTGCCCGTTCGCGGCACGGTCCGGGGGCCCTCAGTGGCTTGACGCCGCCTTGTTTGCAGCCTTTTTTGTCTGCACCAGATTTTCAGCGATACGGCGCGCGGTGATGGCGGGGACTTCGCCCACGACCGTGATCTGCGTGTGATTCACGATATCGCCGTAGGCATGGACCGCCCCCATGCGGGTCGCCCCCTTGAGCGGCGCGCGCAGTCCGGCGGGCGCGATGAAGGCAGAAACCGTGGCCACGCCATCGGTGAACAACATCTGCCGCACCGAGGCCTTCGACGTCAATTGCCGCACGCCATCCTCGGCGAGCCTGAAACCGGGCGGGAGATCGGTCGCCTTCCATTGTTCCTCGGGCGCGTCCGAGGCGCTCTCGGCCACGTGAACAGCCTGATGGCGCACGATGCGAAAGCCGTGCACATCATAGCTCGGCACGAATTCCGAGTCGGAAATCTTCTTGGGGAAGGAGACTTCGGTGAACATCATCTGCTCGAGCCGCTTGCCGTGGTCGAGCAGGTCGAGCTTGAGCGGCAACTCCGTCCTGCTGTCGATCAGCATCTTGTAGCCATAGCGAAACTTGTCGCGTGGCCGGATGGCGATCACCCGGCATGCCCGGCCCGCCGTGCGCGTGGTGCCCATGTCGACGACCTTGTAGTTCGCCTTGAGTTGCTTCGGGGAAAAGTGCGACACGCTGCCGAGCAGGCTCTTCGGCGGATGTTCGGAGACCAGCACCAATCGATGATCGGGCAGGATCGACGTCACCTTGTTGCCCTTGCGGATCACCTCTCGCGCCTCGCCGCTCAGCGAAGTCAGCCGCTCCTCTTCCATGTGGTCGTGGTAGCGATGCACCACCTTGAGCGTGTCGGCGTCGCCGCTGCGCAGGTACACGATAACGCCGCGATAGGTTTCGTGGCGGACGGCGTCGGAAGCCTGACTAAGGAGGTCGATGGCCTTCGCGCTGTCACCGTCATCCTTATGCGGCGCCGCGACGGCCGGAGCGATCAATCCGAATGCAAGAAGGAACGCGGTCAGCGCTCTCGTCACTGCGGCACATCCTGTCCGTAAGCGGCCACCCGCACCAGTGCCGGCGTAGTGCTCGACATGCCATAGCCGCGCGCCATGCCGTTGTGGTCGACCAGATAGCCGTTGAGCTCGTCGCGCACCGCAGGGTCGGACACCGACCAGTGGTCGGCCGGGCCGTCCGACGACGACAGCCCGCGCGAACGCGCTCCGGCCGACGCGACCGTCTGCACATGCGCCGACTGTGCCGGTACCGAGCTGAAGTCGGCCAATCGGCTATTCCAGCCACCGCTGGCAAAGCCCTGGTGCTGGCTGCCGGCCGCATCCCGGGTGCGTGTGGCCGCCGGACCGTCGTTGGCGCTCGCCACGCGACCTTCCGAACCCGAGGTGCCGCTACGCACGAACGGATTGCCGGCCAGCAGCACCACGCCGGCCACCGAAGCCGCCGCCGCCATGCCGGCCACGCCGCGCCAGCGACGTGTGCGCCGCCGCGGCGCCATGCGCACGATGTTCTCGCGCGGCGCCACGGATTCGGGATGCTCATCGGCGGCGATTGCCGCCATCACGCGATTGGCGAAGCCGGTATCGACATGGACGGCCGGCTCGGCACTGTGGGAACGCAGTGTCGTCCGAATCCAGTGCTGGCGCGTCCAGCTGTCGCGCAGCGACTCGTCACGCAGCAACGCATTGACCACCGCATCGGCCTCGTCTCGCGTGGCCTCGTTATCCAGAAAGGCGGACAACTGCTCGTTCATAACAACCTCACTTGTCCGAAAGGGACACCAGCTTTTCCTCGATCGCCGCACGCGCGCGGAATATTCGCGAACGCACCGTACCAACCGGACAATCCATCGACTCCGCGATCTCTTCGTAACTCATGCCATCCAATTCGCGCAACATGATGGCCGTCCGCAGATCCTCGGGCAGGTCGCGTATGGCCGTGATCACCGCATCGCGGATCTCTTCGCTTTCCAGCACGGCCTCCGGGGTCGCCTGCTCGGAAAACCGGTCCATGTGCCCGAACGCCTCGGCGTCCGCCACGTCGATGTCCTGGCTCGCCGGTCGTCGCGACCGGGCCACCAGGTAGTTCTTCGCGGTATTGATCGAAATACGATAAAGCCATGTATAGAACGCGCTATTGCCCTTGAACCCGGCGAGCGCGCGGTAAGCCTTGATAAAGGCTTCCTGCGCGACATCGGGCGCATCGGCCGGACTGACGTACCGCGCGGCCAGCTTGATCACCTTGTGCTGATACTTGCGGACCAGCAGATCGAATGCGCGATCGTCGCCGGCCTGTGCCCGCGCAACGAGCTGATCGTCGGAAGCGTCTTCGCTCATCTAAACGCGGCACGCGCCCGGACTACGGATTGTCAGGATAGATCGACGTGCATTTGCCTCGCTTTGCCAAAGCACCGTGTCTGCATTATTCCCATAGACCGCGGCGGCCGGGAATAGTTCGGCAATTTTTTGAAGACGTTGGCAAATCACCATGCGGGCGAGGTCCATCCAGCTGACGGCAATAACCCCCCTAGTCTAGCGGCGCAGCGGCTCGGCGTCATTCGTGCCTCGTTCATTGACCCGTCGGGGTGATCGTGCACCACCGTTGGCCTGTCCGGCGCAGGACACCACGCCCAGCCAGGCCCCTTGACGTGCGATGAAGCGGGCCGCGACCCGCTGTGCGCAGGCGTTACCCCGGATCACGCCATGACCGCCCCCGACCACCGGCAGGAATTGCCAGCCCGGATGCGCCAGCACGGCCCGTGCCGCCGCCGCGGCGGGCGTGAACACATCCCGGGTACCGGCGACCAGCAGTGTCGGCACATGCTCGGCATGGCGCACCGGCGCCAGCCGGGGAACCGGCCACTGGCGGCAGGCGGCCGCCGCGGTGCGCCCGTCCCGACGCATTGGCCGCGCCGCGAACTGACAGCGGGTGCTCCAGTACACCGGCGCGGTCCGCGATCTGTGTTGCCTGAGCGCAAGCAACGGCCCGGCGAGCGCGCCCAGCGCGCCGGGGTTTTCGACTGCGCGGCGCAGCATCCGGACGACGCGCGCATCCTCCGGACGGCCATACGCCGACAGCAGCAGCAGCGCACCCAATGTCCGGCCGTCGATGGTCACCGACCGCGCCGATCCCGGCGGCTGCGCGACGGTGATCGTCACCGGATGCCGCGCCCGTGAGGCTAGCAACCCGGGGATCGTCGCGCGCAACGAAGGCACTGCCAACCGGCAAGACAGTGTGCGCGCGCAGGCACGGCGCAGCTGACGTCGGCGTCGCCGCAAGGCTGCCGCTTGCCTGTCGCGTTCCGGGCGCGGGCGCAGCACCGGCGAATCCAGAATCAACAGGCGCACGTCGCCGGGGTGCCCGGCCGCCAGGCGACCGGCGATCAACGCGCCGTAGGACTCGGCCCAGATCACGGCCCCGCCCGGGGCCAGCGCCGTAATCAGCCGATGCAGATCCGCAACCTGCGCCGTGGCGCCAAGCCGGCCCGCGGTGCCGGCACCCAAGCGCGCGAAGCACGCGGCTAGACGGCCTGCAGGGGTCGCGTCCGGCCGGCTCGGACAGACCGGGCGCGGCGCACTCTTACCGGTACCGCGCGGGTCGAAGATGACCAGATCGCGCGGCCAGCCCGCTGCCTGCTGGAAACGGCGCCAGGCCCGCAGCACGGGCGCTCGCTGCCCGCCGGCATCGCCCGGGCCGCCGGGCACATAGATCACCGGGTGTCGCGTCGGCCCCTCGGGGCGTGCCTGCAGGCGGGTTATCCGCAGATGCACCCGCCGCCCATGGATGCGGTCACCGGAAATGAAATCGCCGCAGTGCATGACGGCGGCGCTATAGCCACCCCGGGCGCCCGACGGGCAAGCGTGCCAGCGAATAACGCCGCCGAACGCGGCGCCGGCCGTCATGACGCCCCCGAAGAGCACGCCATATCGCAGCAGGCGACGCGCCGCACGGCGGCCGCGAGTCACGTCCGGCGCGCGGGCGGCATCACCCGACACCGGGCGCGCAGGCGCCGATGCACGTCGGCGTCGACGCCATCGAACGGGATGATGATCGCGCGGGCGAATCGACGGCCCGGGATACGCATCTTCAGCCGAACCCAGGCCGCGCCCCAATGCCGGGCCTCGATGCATTCGCCGTAATGCTCGCGACCCGCGCGGTCCTGCCAGTAGAGCCGGTGGTCGGCGGCCCAGCGTAGCCGCACGGGCACCCCGCCCCCCCGCAATCCCAGAGCCCGTTCGCAACGAATCGCGGAAAACACGACGAACAGCGCCGGGAAACCCAATACCGGACGCGATACCGTCAACGCCGCGACAACGACGAACGCCGCGCCATGCGCGGCCAGGCTGGTGAGCCGAAGCGCCGACGACGGCCGGAAGGTGACGTGGATGGTATCGCTAAACCGCACCGGCACAGCATAAGTGCGCGCGACAGCCGCCGGTCAAACGACGAGGGCCTGTTGCCGTTTCGTCCGCGTCCGCGCCAAGCGCTGTTTTGCGGCAAGACGAGGCGTAGCGAACGTAGCGTAGTCGTTCTACGTGAGAGA